>CAZMNQ010000171.1:0-1032 GCA_964567695.1 uncultured Bdellovibrionales bacterium | reverse complement strand
TGCTTTGGGATTTGAACAATAGATAGCGACTTCTAGCTAGGAGTTGTTTTTTGGTATCACCATTTTCAAATACTTGCGAGCGGTATCTTTGGTTTTGATTACGAGCTAATTTGATCTGTTCATTCTCTGCTCGAATAGCTTCCTTCCTTAAGTTGATTCGAATTTCTTGCGTAGCCTCACTGACTAATTGTTGCACATGAAATCTATCGGTAACATGTGTAGCATTGGGAAAAGAATAGCGGACAATATTTTCCATCGACTCGGCCATATCCAAAGTAATCTCAATAACGAGATTCCTGTCTTTCTCTGGTATCTTAGCTAGAATCGCGGAAACATCTTTGGATTTCGTGCCACGAATCATCGCTACCAAAGCTCCTTTTCTGCCATGAGCGGACTTGTTAGTCAAAATTGTGTAGAGTTCTCCATTAGTCAGAGCTACTTCATCTAAACTTAATCTTCGCCCGATATTTTGCGGAAAGATTATCCATTCTTCGGCGTGGTCTTTTTGTTCCCAATCTTTGAATCTTGATAAATGTTCTTTGTATTGTTTTTCAAATTCTTTCTCCGGGATTCTTTGAGACCTTGCGATAGAAGCCAGCGAGGATGGTTCCTCTTCCGCCATCTTCTTTTAAAAAATCGGCAAACTCTTTTTCAAGTTGGGTGCCGGGGAAACTTAGTGGGATATCGCGCTTGAGATATTCTTTTTGGCCTTCGATTTTCCAATACCTTCTCCTGAAAGTGAGCAAGGTTCTTTTGCCACGCAAAGGAAAGTCAGTGATGGTAATATCGTGAAACTTTCGAGCGATAATCTTTTGGTTTTCCGTTATGGGCGGGATGTCCTTTTCTTCGAAAACAATCCGAGCATTGTTTTCATCACTAGTGCCTTCTTTGAGGTCAAACCATTCAAAGACGCCTTTGGGAAAGATGAGTTCGAAAATATTATGATCTATTCTCATATGGTTAGAAGTGTTAATTGGTTAACAATTCTAATCATATCTCATTTATCCTAGAACCCTAAATTGCGTGTGACCC
>CAZMNQ010000170.1:0-1071 GCA_964567695.1 uncultured Bdellovibrionales bacterium | reverse complement strand
TAACTTGTAATGTCTGAATGAATTGTATCGGAGAAAGTTTGTTTTTGAAAGCGTGATGCACTCTTTTGGTATTATACCAAACTAAATAATCAACAATCTTGTTATTGAAAATATCCGGGTTAAGCAAATCAGTTTTATGAAAATTGATGAATTCATCTTGGATTGTCCGATTAAATCTTTCACAGTGGGCATTCATCTTGGGAGTGCGAGGATAGGTATGATAGTGAGTAAGATGCAGTTCTCTAAGTTTTTCAGAAAACTCTTTGGCAAATTCACTTCCGTTATCTGTTAAGACAAAAGTGATAGAAAAAGGAAAGACTTTGAGACATAATTCAAAGAATTCAGTGGCTGCCATCGAAGCGTGTGATTTGGTTGACCAAGCAAAGCCAAAGCGTGTATAAATATCTTCAAAGGAAATGACATAACGCCTGTTGCCGTTAATATGTTCTTCAATGGAGTCTAAAGCTACTAAGTGTCCAGGATACTCAGCCTTGAAATCCTTGGGCTTCCTGAGCTTTTTCTGACGTTTTAAGGGTTTGATTTTGCCAAAATGAGAAACCTTCTGCGGGAACATTCTAAGGCCTCCCAAATCTTTGATAATTCTGCCAATAGTGGAAATTTTAGGACAGACTAAATTATGTTTCATGCAATATTCAAAAAGTTCTGGATAAAGTTTATCTTTACCAAGGTTAGGATGTTCCCAACGAATTCTTTTGATCTCGGCAATGATTTCTTCTGGCCAAATTCTAACTCGCTTGGTTTTAGGAGTTTTAGATTTATCATTGAGAGCTTCCAATTTTCCTCCGGCTTTTTCCCAAGTAGCTTTCCATAAATACAAAGCGCGTTGTTTAACAGGAAAAGCGTCTAATGTTGCCCTGAGTCCATGTTTTTCCCAGAAAACCAAGATACGAGCTTTTTTAAGAGCTTTTTCGCTGACCATATACTTATATTTAAGGTATTGATTATATACAGTTAAGATACCTTTAATACCGGTATATTTGCAATGAATGTGATGAAAAAATGGCATCCTCTATATTCTCATAGAGTGCAATATGTTAATGAACTTATGCA
>CAZMNQ010000169.1:0-1079 GCA_964567695.1 uncultured Bdellovibrionales bacterium | reverse complement strand
CCCGAATTCAAACCCCGAAGCCCCTTTTTTGCTAGACTAGAGCGTTAACTAATTTAACGCTATGGATATGCCAAAAGGAAGACCGCTAACCCTCTACGAAAGGGAGCAAATTGAGTCCTGGTTGCGTCTGGGCAGGAAGAAACAGTGGATAGCCGATCAATTAAATCGCGACTATTCAATCATTAAACGGGAAATCAAAAGAAATTCAGGCGAGGTACTACCCTACAACGCGCAAGCAGCTGACTACTACGCCTCGCGCAGAAAAAGGAAAACCAACAAAAGAAAATTAGAAAAATGGCAAAATGAAAAATTGAAAAAGTATGTGGAAGATAATTTAAACGCTGGCTGGAGCCCGGAAGAAATCGCCGGACGATTGAAAGATAATCCGCCCGAAGAATTAAAGCGATGCAAAGACAAGGCGGTGAGTTATGAAAGTATTTACAACTGGATATATGCAGGCGAAGGCAGATTCGGTGGACTGTACAAAAAGTTAAGACGGAAGCAAAAAATCAGACAACGCAGATTCGCCCGTAAAAAGCAGGTTAAAACGATAATTAAGAAAAGAGTCCCGATTATGCAAAGACCAGAAATTGTGGCTAAAAGAAAAAGGATCGGCGATTGGGAAACCGACAGCATGATATTTACCGGGGAAAGTATTTTGTCAGTGCAGTTTGAAAGAAAAACAAAATTGTGCCGGTTGCATAAATGCGAAGACAAGACGGCGGAGAGATCAGAGGAAGCCTTGAGGGACAGTGTAGATTCTTTACCGAGAAATTTCTGGCTGACCATTACCCGGGACAACGGCAGTGAAAATGTTTTGCATACTGAAACGGAAGTACCATCATATTTCTGCGAAACCTATTGCTCCTGGCAAAAAGGCGGAGTGGAAAATCTCAACGGCTTGATCCGCGAATATTTTCCTAAAAAGTCTAACCTTGATATGATAAGTGAAAGTGAAGTTTACGCGGTGCAGGAAAGACTAAACAATAGACCGAGAAAATCCCTTAATTATCTAACTCCTAACGAAGTTATCGCTCTGGAAATTTCAAAAAAGGGGCTCTAAATTCTTGAACTCACCT
>CAZMNQ010000168.1:0-1121 GCA_964567695.1 uncultured Bdellovibrionales bacterium | reverse complement strand
CCTACATTCTACCCACAAGTGCAACATTGGGATGAAAAAGAAACTGCAATCGGTATAATGGATAATACGCTAATATTACCATTAACCGATAAAGAAATGTTCTACAATCATATCGCCGCTTCCCAGCGCAACGAATTATCCGTCTTGTTAAGAACCAAGATTAAGCAGAAAGACATCGCCAAGATATTAAAAAAGAATCGAACAACCATCTGGAGAGAACAAAACAGAAACAAAAAGAAAAATGGAAAATACCACGCAGGATGCGCCAAAGAGAAAACCGAGCAGAGGCAAATCGCGGCGCATAGAACGCAAAGGAAGATTGAAAACAACAATTGGCTGCGGAATTACATCCTGAAGAAAATTAAAAAGCGCTGGTCGCCGGAACAAATCGCCGGACGCCTTAAAAAGAAATGGAAAAATGATAAAAGCCGGCATATCGGCAAAGATAGTATTTACAAATATATCTATAAATTTAGAAAGCCTCTAATAAAATATCTACGCTGCCAAAAGGGTAAATACCGACGCCGGTATGGCACTCGAATCCGCGAAAAACAGCGTGAGGAGGCGAAAAAGAGACGTATTGATAAAAGACCCGCCATTGTGGAAAAGAAAGGCCGGATTGGCGATTGGGAGGGAGATACGATTTTAGGCAAAGACAAAAATCACATCCTGACGCACGCTGAAAGAAAAAGCGGGTTGATACTGGCGGACAAACTCGATGCGGTAACTGCCGAAGAAACAAAAACTAAAACCATTGCCAGATTTAAAAGTATTCCGAAAAAGAAAAAACGCACCATGACCTACGATAATGGATCAACATTTTCCGAATATGAATTAACGGAAAGAGAAACCGGCCTAGCTATTTATTTCGCGTATCCGTATCATTCCTGGGAACGAGGCTGTAATGAAAATGCCAATGGATTATTAAGGCAATATTTTCCCAAACAACTGGCTTTTGCAAAAGTTAAGCAAAAAGAAATTGATCTGGTTGTATCGGAAATCAATCATCGTCCCAGAAAGAGATTGGGATATCTAACTCCTTATGAAGTATTTTATGAAAAAAATTGAAAAAATGTTAAAATCTGAAAACGACGATGTTGCACTTCAGAATAGAATTCTAG
>CAZMNQ010000167.1:0-1133 GCA_964567695.1 uncultured Bdellovibrionales bacterium | reverse complement strand
ATTTTCTTAGACACTCTCTCTACGATTAAAAATTGATTAGCGTAAATGATTGGCGGCATTTTGAGGGCGGTATGAATCCGCCTGTTATTGTATCTGAAAATGGTTTGATATATTTCGTAAACCAGCTCGCCTAAGGTTTCAAATCGGTTAGTATCTCCCAAATCCACTTTGAAATGCGAATAAAACGATTCCTGATATCCGTTTTCCCAGGGAGAACCTTTCTCGCTCATGGAAAGACGGATGCCCAGATTTTCATTAAGTTCAATGTAATCTTTGGATAGATATTCCGATCCCTGGTCGGAATGGATAATTTCTGAAACCGGATGCTTGTGAATAGCGGAAAGCAAAGCGTTAATGGTCAACTGCGCCGAATGATTAGTCAGAACGGAAAATCCCACAATCTCCCGGGAAAACAAATCCATAATCGTGGCCAGAAATATCCATTGACCTTTAAACGGCAAGTAGGTGAAATCGGAAACCCAGATGTGATTCAAATATTTTGGAAATTCAGTAAGTAGCAAATTAGGATAAGCGGTTAATGGATTTTTCTTTGATTTACGCCACTTTTTGCCTCTTCTTCTATAGGGTTTAATTCCAAACAACTTCATTACCCGCAAGGCTCTCTTTTTGTTGATTTTTAAATGAATAGCTATTCTTTTGTGCCCGTAGCTGGGAAATTCACGCAGGACTTTTTCGATATCCTGTTTTAACTTCCAATCCTTGTCTTTAAGCTTCGGTTGGTAATACAGAAGCGACCTTGAAATACCTAATGTTTTGGCTAATTCTTTCTTAGTCACATTTTTAAGATTCAAAATTGAATCTTTTTTTGGGTTTGGGAAAGTTTGATGGTTAGTTCTCCGACTAAAGCTAAAAGTTCGCGGTTTTGCTTTTTTAGTTTGTTAAATTCCTGATAAGTAGGGTTGTTTTCTACGGTTTTAGTTAACCAGCGATAAATTGTATGCGTGGAAATTCCGTGTTCTTCTGAAGCTTTGACTACGGAAATTCCTTCTTCTTTGATTCTTTTCAATACTTGTTCTTTTACATCGCTTGATATGCGATAGTTGTGTTTTGTGTTGCCCATATGCTTTTGATTATATCTGAGAATCTGTGTCTAGTATATGGGGTACCTGCCA
>CAZMNQ010000166.1:0-1184 GCA_964567695.1 uncultured Bdellovibrionales bacterium | reverse complement strand
AAGAGTTCACTGGGGATAGCTAACTTTTGTTAACTTTCTATCTTCTTTTCTTCTTTTTTGGAGATTCCTGCGCCTCTTTTTCGTTTTTAGGCGCAATGCTCCCTAGGCGGGATTGGCTTTGAACGGCGGCGGAATCGAAACCGCCTTTTTAAGATTGTGGGCGATCGCTTCGAAATAGCATTGCATCAATACTTTCACACGGCTTTTGAACTTGGCTCTTTTTCTCAGTTTGGAAAAGTTTCCTTCAAACGGCATTCTGGTTTTCGATTTCCAACTGTCCAAATCTTTGTTCTTGGTTTTGTTGTTTCTCTTCTTGATGATTCCGCTATGGCAACGATTGGCTTTCAGCGTTTCGTAAGCTTTCTTCTGGTCGTAGATTTTGTCCATGAAGTTCATTGTGTTTTTGGCGATGATTTCTCCCAAAGCCTTAGGGTCGGGAACATTGGCCGGAGTGACGGCCAACTTGTCAATCATTCCGCATTTCATGTCGACATTGTGATGCCTTTTGTATCCGTACCAGATATTGTTTTTTGATTTGGCTCCCCAACGAGCGTCACGATCCGCGGCGTAATCTCTTACGTTGGCGTTGTTAAGTTTTTCCTCTCCGCTCGCAATAGCTTTGTCTCTTTCTTCCCAGAGGGCGGATTTTGTGACAATGGCTGAAGCATCGATAAAGCGAAAAACATCCCCGAAGTATCCCTTTTTCCTCAATTCGGCGTTCACGGCGTTGAAAATGTCGGCGATATTTTTGGTTCCCAGCCTTTTTCTTAATTTTCCGAAATACGAATGGTCGGGAGTTTTCTCCAGAAGATCGAATCCGCAAAACCATTTGACGGCGATATTTTCTTCAAGACATCTTTCCATTTCCCGGTCGGAGTAATCTTCCCAGAATTGGACAAGCAGAGTTTTGAAGCCTTTCACAACATCTATTCCTTCCACTCCGATATCCGAATAGAGCTTGTAATACGGGATGAGTGTTTCTTCAAAATCAACAACTTCTTTCAGTTTTCTAAAAACATGATCCTTCCGCACTAACTTTTCAATAATTTCTTCTTCTTTGGTTAAAAACAGTTTGGCTGTTTTTTCTTTTGCTTTGATCATTGTTTTGGCTTTCTTAAAGCTTATACCTTGCTTTAATTATACCAAAAAATGGGGTTTTTATCTATGGGATTGGCGACAGTCCC
>CAZMNQ010000165.1:0-1209 GCA_964567695.1 uncultured Bdellovibrionales bacterium | reverse complement strand
AGCGAAGTAGCTAAACAGAGATTAAGTTGGATGTATATTATCTATTACGACTGCAAGGGTAATGTCAGTCGAGCCGCTAATAAAATCGGGATAACTAGAGAGTGGTTGTCTAAACTTAAAGCCAAATTTGAACGTAACCGTAAAGATCCAAGGGCATTGGAGCCAGTATCCAGAGCGCCCAACTCCACTGGTAATAGGCAAACCATATCTCATGAAACAATTAATGCTATTCTTAAAATCAGGGAAAATTACGGCTGGGGCAAGGAAAGCATTTCACGGGTATTAAGAAGAGACTATGGTTTAATCGCCAGCCCGTCCACCGTTAATCGCTACCTGCATAAGCATAAACAAATATGCCCCAAGATATCTGAACGCAATCGTAAAGCATGGGCAGAAAAGAAGTTAAGGGATCAATTAGGCCAAACCGCGATTACGATTAAACACCGACCGCCGGCCAAGCTGAAAGATTATCAGCCAGGCGCTCTGATTGAAAAAGACATGAAACTGGTGCCAACTATTGGTAAAACCCCAATAAATTCGGGCAAATTCCATATTAAAAATCATTTTAACTATCAGCATACCTTCATTGACACCTTTACTAGAATCAGGGGGTTGGAATTAACCGAGGAGCCAGATAGCTTAGAAGCTGAGACGGCCTATGACCGGATTAAGGCCAGACTGCCTTTTGCTATCGCCAGTATTAACACTGATAGCGGCGGAGAGAACGGCAAACATTTCAAACAAGAATTAATTAAAGACCAGGTGATTCATTTCTACTCTCGCGTTGGCACGCCGACCGATAATCCCAGGGTGGAAAGATCCCATTTAACTGATAACAATGAGTTCTGGCATCGAGGATACAACTACCGCCGATTTAATGAGCAGAAACAGGGTTTATCTAAATGGGAATATATTTACAATCATTTAAGGCCCAATCAGGCTCTGGGTTATTTAACACCAATGGAATTTTATCGGCTGTGGAAGCAAAACCCGGCCCGAGCATATCAAATTAAAGATCAATATAAATGCTATTTGGATAAACAAAGAAAAAGACAGGCCAGCGCCAGAAGAATTAAGAATAAACAGCAGATTGAGGCCTTAATGAACTATATTGATGCTAAATTAGAGCCGGAAAATGTTCAAAAAACTGATTTAATGACCTCCAAATTAGAATTAATTAAGTGTGAACTATGTTCATGGACTTGAACA
>CAZMNQ010000164.1:0-1210 GCA_964567695.1 uncultured Bdellovibrionales bacterium | reverse complement strand
ATCACCGGGTTACAACTCCGGGTTGCAAGTTATAAAACTAATCGGGATAGGGAGGAGCCTCGCGGCTCCTCTCCTCCCACACCACCGGACAGACGGGTCACGTATCCGGCGGTTCGGTCGATTATTCAGTTACACACAAGCTTGGAACTCCCAAGTCAGCAAAGTAACGACTCGTGAGCGCAAAAGACAGTCCCGGACTTTTACTGAGCCGCCAAGCGCCATGCGCAGATTTAGCGGTATTCCACGCCAGATCGCGACTGACCCCAAGCTTTTTCAGTTTCCGGTAACCAGCTCGCCCCCATTGCTTCCAAAGGTAACATCTCAGGCGCCTGCGAAGCCACGCATTCAGTTCGCGGGGTGTTGTTCTTACCTCGGCGTAGCCGAAGTAATTTTTCCATCCCGTCATATACTGCCGGAGATCAGCGGCTACCGTGCGAATGGAGCGGCCCAAATGTCGGTTGGTGAGTCGCCTCACCTTCCCTTTGAACTTCTCCACCGCTTCCGGGCTGATCCGTCGCTTCAGTTGGCGGGTGAACGTGAACCCCAGAAACTTCCGCTCCCAAGGTCTGCCCACCGCACTCTTAGCTTCATTCACCTGCAGCTTGAGCTTCCGCGTTAGAAACCGACTCACACTGGCCATCACGCGTTTGCCGGCGCGCTCACTGCGAACGTAGATGTTACAGTCATCCGCGTACCGCGCAAACCGATGCCCGCGTCGTTCCAGTTCACGATCCAGTACGTCGAGCAAAAGGTTTGCCAGCAGGGGCGACAGCGGCCCGCCTTGCGGCGTTCCTTCCGTCGTTTGGAGCAGGCAGTCCCGATCAAGGACACCTGCCTCCAGAAAATGCCTGATCAGTCGCACTACTCTGGAATCCCCCACTCTCTTTTCCACTTCGCTCATCAGCTTATCGTGATTTACCCGATCAAAGAACTTTTCCAGATCAATGTCCACCACCCAGTTGTTGCCCGTGCGCAGGTGTCCCTGTGCTGCGGCAATCGCCTGGTGGGCGTTCCTGCCTGGTCTGAAGCCGTAGCTTCCTGCCGAGAACGTCCGATCCCAATCCTCCTGGAGGACCTGCATCACTGCTTGTTGGATGAATCGGTCCAGCACCGTCGGAATGCCAAGCTTACGCATTCCGCCTGAGTCTTTGGGTATCTCGCTACGCCTGACCGGATGGGGCTTGTACGTCCCTTCCAGCAACGTCTGTCG
>CAZMNQ010000163.1:0-1322 GCA_964567695.1 uncultured Bdellovibrionales bacterium | reverse complement strand
CATTGGTGTCCGGTTGTTTGATCCGCATTTATTTTTAATAGGATGACGATGAATAAGTTACATCGAGAAATAGATGTGAGCGATTCGGAGATGAGCCGGATTTTTTCACCGAAATGTCTGCTTCCGCTATGCTGGAGGCATGAATACAAGACAGCCGATTTTTGCCCAAGTGATGGAAACGATTCACCCGCAACAGTTCGCTCGTTGTGTAACGCACTATGGTGGCGAATACAAAATGCAATCTTTCTCCTGCTGGGATCAGTTCCTGTGCATGGGCTTCGGGCAACTGACCTACCGAGAAAGCCTGCGAGACACGGTCGATTGTTTGTGCGCCCGACAGGACTTGTTGTACCATTTGGGATTTCGGGGCGCAATTCGCCGCAGTACTTTGGCGGATGCAAACGAAAACCGCGATTGGCGCATCTACGCAACCTTGGCGCAACAGTTGATCCGTCGCGCTCGACGCTTGTATGCCAACGAACCATTGGCTACCGAATTGGACGCGACGGTCTACGCGTTGGATTCCACGACGATCGATCTTTGTCTCAGCGTTTTTCCGTGGGCGCGTTTTCGACGCACCAAGGCGGCGATCAAACTGCATACGTTGCTGGATCTTCGCGGACCCATTCCGACCTTTGTTTACATCAGCGACGGGAAGCTTCACGACGTGAATGCTCTGGACGAAATACCCATCGAACCGGGTTCGTTCTACGTAATGGATCGCGGTTACTTGGATTTCGCCCGTCTCTATGTTTTGCATCAACAAGGCGGGTTCTTCGTTATCCGAGCAAAAAATCCTCTGCGTTACAACCGACTGCATTCTCTGCCCGTAAACGTCACCACCGGTGTGCGCTCCGACCAGATCATCACATTGACTGTCTTCTACAGCCGGCAAGGGTATCCGGAACGATTGCGGCGGGTTCGTTTTTTCGATGCCGAAACCGATCGTTTCTTTGTCTATCTGACGAACAACTTCGCTTTGCCTGCTCTTACCATCGCCCTGCTGTACAAAAGCCGGTGGCAAGTGGAATTGTTTTTCAAGTGGATCAAGCAACATCTGCGGATCAAAAGTTTCTTTGGCACCTCGGACAATGCGGTCAAGACCCAAGTCTGGATAGCCATTTGTGTCTATGTGCTGGTGGCCATCCTGAAAAAGCAACTCAATTTGCCGGGAAGTCTCCACAAAATCCTCCAAATATTGAGCGTCAATGCATTCGAGAAAGTCGCTCTACAAGAACTACTTACACAAACAATGCCCCGATTTCAAGATGACGAAAACCACAACCAGTTGATGTTGTTTGACTTATAACCGGACACTCATG
>CAZMNQ010000162.1:0-1322 GCA_964567695.1 uncultured Bdellovibrionales bacterium | reverse complement strand
CGCAGTACATCATCCAAAATCTAACTTTGCCCTAGTCGATTTATCATTTAAAATCTAATCTTGGAGATAACTAACAATTAAGGTTATCTCCATGAAAATGAGTTTAAAATCAAGAAAAGAACTGGTTAAAAAAGCTAAGGGACGTTATCTTAAAGCCACTAAAACAGAAAAGATTGTTATCTTGGATGAATTGTTTCAAAATACTGGGCTAGTCAGAAATTATCTAGTACAAATGCTTTCAGCTAAAATAGATTTGGATTATGTCAATCCAATCAATCGAAAAAGAAGGGAATTCTATGATGCCAATGTTATTCATTATCTCAAAAAAATTTGGACAATCTTTGATTATCCTTGCGGGCAAAGACTGGAGCCGATGATTGGCGAATATATTTCAGTTTTAGAAAAGTTCAAAGAATTGATCATTCCTGATTCCGTTAAGGAAAAATTGCTAAAAATTAAATCAGCCACAATTGACAGACGATTGGAAAAATTCAGAATGTTTCGTCATAAGAAAGTTTTTTCCACCACTAAGCCGGGCAGTTTACTCAAGAAAAACATTCCCATTAAAACTAGCAGTTGGGATGAAAATCGACTGGGTTTTGGTGAATTGGATACAGTGGCTCATTGTGGTAATAGCGCAGCCGGAGAGTTCATTTTTACGCTTACTTACACGGATATTGCCTCCCAGTGGACGATCTCAGAGGCAGTGATGGGTAAATCACAAAAGCATATTCAGACAGCCTTGGAAAACATCGCTAAACGATTGCCCTTCCCTCTTTTGGGTATTGATCCAGATAATGGCGGTGAATTTATCAATTGGCAACTTTACAATTATTGTTTAGCTAAAAATATTGAATTTACCAGAGGACGACCATATTGCAAAAATGATAATGCGCATATTGAACAGAAAAATTATACACATGTAAGAAAGTTAGTCGGATACAAAAGGTTGGACAAAGAACATCAATTAAACAAAATGAATGACTTGTATTGGAGTGATTGGGATTTTTACAAAAACTTTTTTATACCCAATAAAAAGTTAGTTGAGAAAAAAAGAATTGAAGCTAAAATAGTGAAAAAATATGATTTACCCAAAACTCCCTACCAAAGATTGTTGGAACATAAAGATTTTCCAAAAATTGAAAAGGAGAAATTAAAAGTAATTTATGCTAAAATGAACCCAGCAGAGATTAAGAGAAGTATTGATAGAAAATTAACCCATCTCTAAATTTTAATTTTGGATGAATTAATTGTTAAAATCCCGAGATTTATTTGAAAAATCGAAAAAGGTTTATCATTAGATTTTTAAATGATGTATCACG
>CAZMNQ010000161.1:0-1429 GCA_964567695.1 uncultured Bdellovibrionales bacterium | reverse complement strand
GGTAGTGTCCAGAATCTTTCGCACATTTGTTTAGGCTCGTAATCCCGCTGTCTCATGAGTGCCTCTTTGTTCATTCCTTCCCATGGGGTACCCCATGGGAAGCGCTCATTACGCCGCCACCTCCTTCCGATGTCCCTGAATGTCCATGTATTTTTTCATCCCCCAGCGCGTTCCTGCGATGTGTCTTAATCGCGCCGCGACCAATATCATCGCCGACTTCCCGTCCGGGAAATTCCCCACCACCCGCGTCCGCCGCCGAATCTCCCGCATGATCCGTTCCAGCGGATTGGTGGTTCGAATCTTCGCCCAATGCTCTCGCGGAAAACTCATATACCGCACCGTGGCTTCCACACCTTCCCGAACCACCTTTGCCGCCTCCGGTAATTTCATCGCCAGGAGTTTCTGCTCCACTTCCCTGGCTTTCGCCAAGGCCGCCGCCCGGTCCTCCTGGCCGTGGATTGCCTTCAGCATCGCGGCCACTTCCTTGACTTTCGTGCGTGGCACCACCGCAAACACGTTCCGAAACCAATGCACCATGCACCGTTGCCAGGCGGCTTCCGGGTACACTGTGGCAATCGCCTCGACCAATCCCTGGCAACAGTCCGACACGAACAGCCCTGTCCCGGACAAGCCTCGTGCCTTTAGGTACCTGAGAAAATTAAGCCAACTCTCGTGATCTTCCTTCATTCCTTCGCTCACCCCAAGCACTTCCCGGAAGCCATCCGCATTTACACCCGTTGCCACCAGCACAGCCACGTTCTTGACCTCACCGCCCCAACTGCGCTTAAGCCAAATCCCGTCCAGCCAAGCATACTCATATCGCCCGGTTAGCGGACGATTCCGCCATTCCTCAATCCTTCCCGCCACCTTCTGGTTCAACTCGCTGATCGTGGACGGGCTCACCTGCTGCCCCCACAAGGCCGTGGTGATGTCTTCCATCCGCCGCACCGAGACCCCCGCCAGGTACATCTCGACCAGCGCCTCCTCTACCGAGCTTTCCCGCCGCCGGTAGCGCTCGATGATCTGCGTGTCGAACGCCAACGTTCGCAATTTAGGCACCTTCAAAGCTACTTTTCCTGCTGACGTCAGCAGCCCGCGCTCATAGGTTCCTGCCCGCGTGTCCACCCGCTCCGCATTGCGTTCATACCGCCCGGCCTGACACAGCCGATCCGCCTCCGCGTCCAGCAGCCCGTTCAGCGTTTCCTCCACGCTCTGCCGGACCATCTCCTTCAACTCCCCGCGCACCGCTGTTTCGTTCACCTGGACAATCGCCTTCACTCCCTGCCCATCTTGTGCTACTGTTTCCATTGCAGTACTCCTTGCTACGTTAATCCCGCTCTAAACGGGATCTTCATGGGTTTGTTCGTTACTTCCCATGTGTAGCGGGAGTACTGCCTTTTTGAAAGTGCGAAAGAGATCGTACGTTATC
>CAZMNQ010000160.1:0-1449 GCA_964567695.1 uncultured Bdellovibrionales bacterium | reverse complement strand
TTTATTCCACAATTCAACAAATTTGAATTTTGAAATAAATGCTTTTGCATTTTGTTCTTTGAAATTTTACATCAGTTTGATATTAGTTTGGCCAACGTCATCAAGTTGCAGGCCAATATTCCTCCGCCAACCCACCTGCCCATGCCCGAACTGCCTTGATATTTGCATCGGCCCAATTCATATACCCGTTTTAACAAAGATATTTTAGCTTCGCCCCCAGCCCGAAAACATTGAGCTTGCTTGAATGCCTTGGTATTTTGCAATTCTTTTTCCCAGTCATTTAATTTGCCTTTTTTAGGAATGGCGATGTTTTTAACCCCGGCTTGTTTCGCATATTCTTTGTTGCCTGGCGACCAATATCCTCGATCAGCCGCGGCCGTGTTGGGCGGTTTGCCAAACAGTTCCTCGTGCTTATTAATTGCCTTAGCGAAAAATTCCGTATCACTTGATTTATTGTTAATTTCCCAATTAGTGACAAAATGCTCATCTTCTTGAATTTGCACTTCCTGTCCGAATTCACACGGTTTATTGGCTTTGCCTTTAACAATTGGTCTGGCATCAAGGTCGTGAAAACTGACAATTCTGTCTTCTGGTGTTTGCCCTTGCAATACCAACTCTGTTTGCTCAACTATTTTTTCCAATATTTTTCTGGTTTCTTTAATGGACTGCCTTCTAAAGTGTTTGGTTTTATGAATAATGTTTCTCCCCATTTTGACTACTGCTTGGATTGCCTTTTGTCTGACTTCTTTGTTTTTCCGGCCAATAGTTCTGATAATATTAATTTGTTGTTTGATCTTTCTTTTAAATGAACGGTATCCCTTGGGAATGATTTGTAACTTGGTTAATGTCTTGGTGATTTTCTTAATCCCGTCAATGATCAAGCTGGAGTCGGTCGGATAATGGATATTAGCCTCAGTCACAGTTGAATCAACCCTCATTTTTTTGCCCTTGGTTAATTTTCTCTTTCTGGCCTCGGCCATTACCCGGTCATTGATAGCTTTAATTGATTGCTCGCTGATTTGAGAAATTTGGTTTTGCAGTGTTTTAAAGCAAGGAACATCATTACCGCTTATCTTGCAAAACCACCTGTCTTCCAGATTTACTTTTAAAGTTCTTTCCAAAGATCGATAATCTAAGCCTCGTTGGTGCTTTAATACCAAAAATCTTAAAGTCTGTTCTATCGGGGTTCTGCTTCTGCCAGTATCAGTATCAGGAAAATCCCTTGATAATTCTAAAATAATATTCTCATCGCTTAATACTTGATCAATAATTTGATAATCCTCGCTTACTTCAAATTGGGGATTAGCAAATTGTTCAAATAAGTTAACTTGGCGTTCAATGAATAATATTTTCATAGTGTTGGTAAAATTAATTGATAAAAATTCACATTCTTATCTTAATTTTACCATATTTTAGCCCAAAGATTAAGTTGTTTTTACACAGTAACTA
>CAZMNQ010000159.1:0-1465 GCA_964567695.1 uncultured Bdellovibrionales bacterium | reverse complement strand
GCCCTCCGGCAAACTTAGACGGACGCCCTGCAGCTTACTGGGGTGGCTTCCCTGCAGTTCATTTCATGTTGACGTCAGACATCAACATAACTTTTTTGTTCATAACTTTATTTTACAAAGGCGTTAAATAAATACCCGATAATTATTATATTGATTGTTGTTATTCCAAAAAAATAAGCTAGTAATTTAATTTTCATCACCCTCTTCAGAATTAGGGCCTCCGGCAAAGATAGTCCGACTACCGCCATTATAAAAGCCAGCGCTGTTCCAAGAGGAATGCCTTTTTCAACCAGCGATTGCATAATCGGGATAACCCCGACGGCATTGGCATACATCGGCACAGCCAATATTGTCGCCAACGGTACGGCAAATAAATTTTCGGCCGTAATATGTTTTTCAAAAAAACCGGCCGGAACGAAACCATGTATCGCCGCTCCGACGGCAATTCCCAAGAAAACATAAGGAGCTATCTTTTTTGTCAGATCAAATCCTTCTCGCCAAAATTTCCTAATTAAAACAGCAACTTTTTCTTTTTGGTTCTTTGTCTCTGCCTTTTGGCATTTTATCTGCCAAACATAATCAACCACATATTTTTCCAATTTTAATTTACCTAAGATAAAACCACCGACTACTCCCAGCATAATGGAAGAAATCACATAGAAAATCGTTATTTTCCAGCCGAATAATCCGGCAAATAAAACAACCGCCACCTGATTGACGAGCGGAGAAGTGATTAAAAAAGATAATGTTACTCCGAGTGGAATTCCAGCTTTAAGAAAACCGATAAATAATGGGATAGATGAACATGAACAAAAAGGAGTAATCGCGCCAAAAATTGAAGCCAGTAAATAATCCGCCCCATACCATTTTCGCGAGGCCAGAAAATTCCGCAATTTCTCTATCGGCAAGTAATGCCGTAAAATGGCCATAAAATAATTAATAACCAAAAGCAACAATAATATTTTTATTGAGTCGTAGATAAAAAAATTAACCGATATCCCAAGATGAGCTTCCGGGCTTAAGTTAATAACTTTATAAGTAAGCCAATCGGCCAGTGCTTGTATTGGGTGAAAAATATCCATAATGTTTCCGTAGATGTCCGACATCTACTTAAGATTTTTTTCTTTTTACTTTTTGATTTTAAAAGTTTTTTCACTTCCCTATCAAAATCAGAAATGTAGTCCCTGTCTTGTTTTTTGCGATATTTTTCATATTCTTTTTCCGCTAAAGCCACAGCTATTTCGTTTGAAATTTTTCCGTTATCTCGTAAAATTTTCTTTTCATTAAATCGTAAAAAAGCATCTAATTTTTCCACCCAATCATTCATATACATAACAACCCCTTTCTTGGCTCGCATCTCAGCGAAATCAAGATACATGGAGACAATTCTGTTCAATCCATCGAGTTCATCCTCGTTTAAATAATTTTTGGCAATACTGACGTCGATTTTCCTGATTTCTCCCTT
>CAZMNQ010000158.1:0-1520 GCA_964567695.1 uncultured Bdellovibrionales bacterium | reverse complement strand
GAAATGTCATACCCCTATCAAATTAGCCTAATTTATCCTTACGCTTGGACATTGATCAAAATGCCCAAATGTGAGGATAAATCGCAAGTTTGATAGTGGTAATTTCATGCCATAATTAGTTTAGATAATTTACTAATTAATCTAAACAATTATGGCTGAAAAGCTAATCACTATGTCAACCCAAGAATTATCAAGGTATGACATTATCAAACAACTGTTAGACGGAAAAATCAATGGCACTGACGCCTCTAAACAAATCGGGGTATCAATCAGGCATGTTAAAAGATTAAAGTCAAAAGTTAACAAACTGGGAGCCGCCGGATTAATCCACGGCAATCGCGGACGAGCCGGCAACCGGAAATTAGATGACGCGATTATGGCCAAAGTGGAAAAACTTTTAAAAGAAAAATACTATGATTTCGGTCCGACGCTGGCTCGCGAAAAGTTGGAAGAAAATCATAAAATTAAAACCAGCAAAGAATATATCAGACGTAAAATGATGGACATTAATTTATGGAAACCCAAACCAAGAAAACTGGGTAAAAAACATTATGTTTGGCGAGCCAGAAAAGACAACCCGGGCGAGCTGGAACAATTTGACGGCAGCTATCATAAATGGTTCGGGGAGGACGAATCATGCTTGCTGCTATCAGTTGATGACGCTAATGGCGAGATTACTCACGCCAAATTTGACTATCATGAAGGCATAGCGCCAGTCTTTAATTTTTGGCTGAAATACTTTGAAAAACACGGTTTTCCTTTATCAATTTACCTGGATAAATTCAGCACCTACAAGATCAATCACAAGAACGCGGTTGATAATGAAGGATGGATGACCCAGTTTGAAAGAGCTATGAGCCAAGTGGGAATTAAGCCCATCACGGCTCACAGCCCTCAAGCCAAGGGCCGGGTGGAGAGAATGTTCCAGACATTGCAGGATCGTCTGGTGAAAGAATTGAGGTTGGCCGGAATAACCGATATAGATGAGGCCAATAAATTTTTAGAAAAATATATACCAAAGTTCAATGCCAAATTCGCGGTAGCGCCGGCCAGAAAAAAAGATCTGCATAAACCGCCGACTGCGGAAATTAAAAATAAATTGCCGCAAATATTTTCCATTCAAAATACCCGGGTGGTGATGAATGATTATACGGTAAGGTTTGCCAACAGCTACTATCAATTAGATGAAATCCAGCCAACCACTGTTTACAAAAAAGATAGAGTCACGATAGAGGAACACTTGAATGGAGAAGTTAAAATAAATTTCAAGAATCGTTATTTAAATTTTAAGGTACTGCCCATGAGACCTAAAAAAGAAATTGATATTAAACTGCCGGCTCTCACTATTAGAAGGGCATCGGATTGGAAACCGCCGATTGATCACCCATGGAGAACCCAATTTATTTTCAGCAAAAGAATCAATCAACCAGAAAAAATTTTAACCGCGCCGTAGTTTAATTTTATCAAAGTATGACATTTCTAAATTGCTCGGACTATGACATTTCTAAATTGCCTTGACA
>CAZMNQ010000157.1:0-1537 GCA_964567695.1 uncultured Bdellovibrionales bacterium | reverse complement strand
ACGGGCTCGGCGGGCGGAAGGGCAAAGACCGAACCCCCCTTCCGCCCGCCTCGCCTTGAAGCGGAAGCGAAAAGGCAAACCGCCAAAGAACCTGAAAAAATGTCGGCTCGAACTTTATTTTGGCCAGAAGCGGGCTTTTCTTATTTTTGTTGCTAAAAATCATATTTTTTGATAGTATAAAAATGAAAGCAAATATTCTAATCTTATGCTATCAAAACTTTGAAGATATGACAAGCGATAAAAATACAATTGGGGATAACATCAAAAAATTGCGAGCAAAGCTCAATTTAACGCAAGATGATTTAGCTAGAAAATCCGGAGTTAAATACACTACGCTTTCAAAAATTGAGAGCGGCGTTGTTACCAAACCTACCGTGCATATTATGGCGAAAATCGCCAAGGCGTTGGGCGTTTCAATAGAGGATTTAATAAAGTAGAGAAAATATGTCATTTTTTTCAAAAAAACAGGAAGTCGAAATTGGGCCATATTGCCAACTCTTTTATGAGAACGTCATCTTGAATTGTATGGTTGATGGGGTTGATGTTAATGCTCAAATTTTTGAAACATTAAAAAATGCTTTAGCAACCACTGACTCCAATTTCGCCAACATTGATTCTAAAAAATTTAATGATGAAATAACCGCTCTGCAATTTGAATTATATGCACTTGCTTGGCTACACCAATTTGGTGATAAATTAGCAGTTGCTCAGAGCGTCTTCACAAAAAATTATCTGAACAAAAAAGATCAAAATGATATTTGGGAAGCTATGGAACCCTATAACCAGGCAATTGCTCGTTCCACAACCATTGGTAGAACATCAGAAAAAGCATTTGATAGAGCATATTTAGGTCATGTTAACTTAACTCGAGCTGATTTATTTGATCAATACCACAAAGAAGGATTTGATGATAAATGCGTAGCACGGGTATTGAATAGGTTGTTTTCTGAAGATGCTTGGAAGAAAGGTATTACTGCCGGATTGCTTTTGTTTGCTCTTTGCGATCGGCTCGGTTTTGGAAAAGATTTTGAACCAAGTAAAGAAGCACATCATCGGTGGTTCATAGAAATTAATGATTTTTACGAGAAATTCCGAGGGTCTTTAAGTAAAGTAAAGATTAAATTATGAGAATAAAATAATATGGCAATATTTCGTTTTATATTTTCAATCATTTTTGCTCCGGTTAGATGGTTAGCAAATTCACTAACCCAACGAAAAGATAATGTTTTGGAGTGGCACTTAAATTATGGCCCTTCATTCGTAAAAATTCAGACAAATCACAAAGAGCAATTTTTGGCTGATGATTTATTGATAGCTAGTTACATTCTCTTTCTGGCTCGATATTTTTATATCTGCGATGACAGACAAATTGATGTCGTGAGAGATTTTCTTTTGAAAGAAATAGGAAAATCCCAAAAGATAAACGAGATTACGCCCAAATTATACGAGGTTGTTTTCCAAACATTGAATCAAATAGAAAAGGACGCAACGCTTGGCTTATTCAAAATTTATAACAGGTTTTTGCCTATGCCACCTC
>CAZMNQ010000156.1:0-1547 GCA_964567695.1 uncultured Bdellovibrionales bacterium | reverse complement strand
CAACCTTAGCCAAAATGTGATATAATATCTGTATATGGAAACGGGCAAAAGACCACAAACAAAAGAACAAAGACAGAAACAAGCCATCTCCAGACTTAAGAATGAAAACTCTAAATTGCGTGAAGAAAATAAAAAGTTAAGGCAAGAAAATGAGCATTTAAGAAGTGAACTGGAAAATGTCCTGCTTCGAATAGATGAATTGACCAGTATTGTCTTTGGCAAGAAGAACAAAGATCAGAAGAAAAAGAAATATGGCTTTGACGATGACGACAAACCAAGGAGGCATAGAGAACCCTTGAGTTATCGAAGAGAAACGCCCAGCGATGACGATGTAACTGATACGGAATTCTGCGAGATCAATAACTGCCCTGATTGCGGGACCAGGCTAGCCAGAAAACAACTTGTTATCCGATACATTGAAGACATCCGCATTCCGGTGCTTGAAGCTTTGGGAGATAAGGGAGACAATGTCAAAGTAAAAAAAATCATCAAACAGGAAATCGAAAAAGGTTACTGTCCCAATTGCCAGCGATGGCATAGTAAAATACCGATTGGAAGCAAGGCCGTAATTCTTGGACCGCAGGCCAAACAGTTAGTCGCGTATGTAATCAATATTCTCCGGCTAACCTACTCCCAAACCAAAAATATCATCTGGGATTTGTATCAAATCAAAATATCGGACGGGGAAATAACCAACATTCTGGATAATGTATCAAGCGCTTTAAGACCTGAATTTGAGAGGTTAAAAACACGTATTTTGCAGGCTAAATCAGTGCATCTTGATGAAACAGGGCACCAAACCGGGAAAGACAAAAACTACTCTTGGATCCTGGCTTCGGGTCAAACCGAAGAAGCTGTTTTTGAAATAGGCAAGTCACGGGGCAAGGGCAATGCCGAAAAACTGCTCCAGAATTACCGTGGAGTTAGAGTTACCGACTGCTTTGGAGCATACAAGAACTTGGTTGGAGACCACCAGGTCTGCTGGGTGCATATTTTACGCAAAGCCAAAGATTTATCAATCAACGCGAATCTTGATGCGCACAAAAGACAATTCGCGTCCCTAATTCACGATGACTTAAAGGACATATACAAAGAAGTAAAAATCATAACCCGGACTGAATATAATCTTAGAACAAGGCAACTCGTACTCCCACCCTTAAAAGAAAAGCTAAATCAGGTCATATCAAAGATTGATCAGTTTAATAATCCCCCTCAAAAACTCATTGACCTTAAAGGACAACTCCGAAGATATACCCATCAATTATTCACCTGTATCACCCATGAAGACGTGGCTCCTGAAAACAACCAAGCTGAGAGAAAATTGAGACACTTGGTCTTGAAAAGAAAAAACTCCTTTGGCACCAAGACAGAAAAAGGCAACCAAATACTATCAACCAATTTATCAGTTCTAATGAGCATTTGGTGGCAGGACCGGGATAACTTCTGGCCTAAGCTCAATCAACTATTAGCCTAATGACAAACAAGATTAAAAAACACCTCATTTCATAAGGAAATGGGGTGTTTTTGGTTGGGTAGTGAGCAGTTAC
>CAZMNQ010000155.1:0-1568 GCA_964567695.1 uncultured Bdellovibrionales bacterium | reverse complement strand
AATTATTTTTTGCGGCAGTGTTAATATTTCTACCATATTTTTGTTTTTACTATTTACAGTGTTATTATATCACTATATTCATACCCGTCAAGTTTCGCTTGCAAATAGCAAAAACCCGCCTTTCAGCGGGTTTTCTACTATTAGCTAAAATTTCTACTTCTCCAAAAGCTCCACACCCTGAATCACCACATCCTCCACCGGTCGATCATTGGTGGTTGTTTTTACATTTTCGATTTTGAGCGCCACATCTATGCCGGAAATGACTGAACCAAAGACGGTGTAGCTTGGCGGCAATTGCGCGGCCGGACTAGCGGTTACGATGAAAAATTGGCTGCCATTAGTGTCCAGTCCGGCATTGGCCATCGCCAAAGTGCCTTGCGGATAAGTTTCCTTTCCTGTCAGTTCATCCTTGAAACGATATTCCGGTCCGCCCATCCCCCAATTACTTACATTCGCGCCCTTGGAATTTGGATCACCACCTTGAATCATAAAGCCTTTGATTACGCGATGGAATTTAAGACCATCATAAAAGCCTGCGCTAGCCAATTTCAAAAAATTCCCGACCGTCACTGGTGTTGCGGCATTATTAAACTTGAATTGCATGTCTCCCAGACTAGTTTTCAAAACCGCCCCGGTATATTTTTTCACCAATGCCGA
Organism: uncultured Bdellovibrionales bacterium; assembly: GCA_964567695.1. Classification (GTDB taxonomy): domain Bacteria; phylum Patescibacteriota; class Minisyncoccia; order Moranbacterales; family UBA2206; genus UBA2282. The sequence goes on along the minus strand of CAZMNQ010000155.1, from coordinate 911 downwards.
ATTATCTCCCAGTGTTTTTGCTACATCACTCATATTATTATCATTAAGTGTATTATTTAACCTTTCATTTTCTTCGCCCGTCGCATTTTGAATATCTTGTTGTGCTTTGTTTTTTATATCCAGCATTTGTTGCGTTTCAGCCACTGGATTCAGAACTGGATTATCCACGGTGTTTTTTACTATATCAGTCTGCGAACAACCCGCCAAAACCAAGATAGCCAAAAACAAAACCCCGATTTTCATTTTTTGCATATTTTCTTGTCCCGTTAAATCTTAATATATTTAACTGGGATGATTTTAAAAATTATTTCTCTTTTATCTATTATACAATGAGCCGGCAAAAATACAAAAGTCTGCCTGTTTAGTGTGGTATACTAAGTATAATAGAAGTTAAATTAAATATTCCTTATTTTTATGCTCACCAAGACTCTGCAAAAACTAGGCCTCAATGAAAAAGAAGCTAAAATTTATTTAGCCGCTTTAGAACTGGGCGAAACTGGCATCCAACGCATCGCACTCAAATCAGATATCAGCCGGACAACTGCCTATGATGTTTTGGAATCATTGAAACAGCGCGGACTTATCAGCACAATTAAGAAAAATAAAAAACTTTACTATTTTGCTGAATCCCCTAACTCTTTGCAAAATGATTTGGATGAAAAACAAAATCTTTTGAAAAAAACCATGCCGGAGTTGCTGGCTATGGCGAATTTGATTGATCGCAAACCGAAAATTAAATATTACGAAGGGCTGGAAGAAATCAAGGAGGTCTATATGGACACTTTTAATTTTCCGGAAAAAGAAATGTTGTCTTGGATAGCGGAAGAATCTTTTTATGAGTTTGATAAAGATTTTTTATTTAACTTTTATCATCCGCGCCGCATCAAACAGAAAATGTGGTTGCGTGAAAT
>CAZMNQ010000154.1:0-1570 GCA_964567695.1 uncultured Bdellovibrionales bacterium | reverse complement strand
GGGTCTATTCTCAAGTTCGGGAATTGGGGTTGGTAAATCTAGCACATAACTTTCTCAAATAATTATCTCTATTCCTGAATCCATGTGAAACTCTCTTTGCAACTTTACATTGATTGTTGAGACTTTCTGTATAGGCGTTCGTGAATTTGAAGTCCGCGCTTGAACAGCTGCAATAATTACTTAGTTGTTTGTTTCGTCTTTTAAGTGTTGCACCAAATCATTGAATTCTATAATGTTCTGATTCCAAGCAATCCTTCATTACGTCATTGATTTCTTCGATATCGAGTTCATCTAATGCTTTCATAAATCTTTCCTTCGCAACTCGTGCTTCAGCCATATATCCATTGTAATCGAATTCCTTGAGTATTTGTCTCAACCTTAGTTTCTGCATTCCACTGAGATTTTCTTCTCTATAAAGAAATAAAGTTTTATATGACTTCTGAAAGTAAAACTCCAAAGTAATTTCTTGATATTCTCATTTCTCCTCATTTCACTTGATGAGTTCTTCGGTCCTTATGAACTCATCTTTCAATATATTCTCTCATTTGGGTTTATATTTTTTCATATGTTTAATTTCCTTTTTTCTTTTGATTTTTTTCCCCTTTCAGAAGTTCTTTTGGAACTTTGCCATGTTTTACCAAATCATCAGGCGTCACAAATCACATCTTGATAAGCCAGGTATTCATGCCCCTTACATCATCCATCATTCTATTCGCTTCTTGAAAGAGATGATATTTATCAACGGTTGAAAGCACGTTTGGGTGTTCTCATTCAACTACGTTCTTATATCATTTATTCATGTCAGTAGATATTCATGTGATCTTATCTTTGACTTCGTTTGGTAATGCTTTCAGCCATTTTTTCAAAGTTTCGATCTTGTTATCAGGCAATATTGCCAATGGCTTCCTTTCTTTGATTTCAGTAATCACAAGCACGTAATCACGTCCATGGAAGCTATGCTCATCTATTCATAGGAAAATTTTCTCTAAACTTTTCATGATTTCCAATCATTGTTTATTGATAGCATTAGGATCGATATTGTGAAGAATTTGATGTATTTTCTGGGGTGAGCATTGCGTGTTTCTCGCTATCTGACATCAACTCATATATCATCGTGCAACCATTACATCATCTTCAAATTTCTTTGTGTGATTTCATTGTTTCACTTCAAAATCAAACTTCTCCATGAAATGTGATCCACATTTGTGGCATCTGAAGTATCTTCTCACAAGTTTTAACTCAATCATTCTATTGTCAGACAAATAGATATGTTTCCACGTTGGCTTTTGTAAATGTTCTCAACGATCCTGTCTCTTGTCTGTTTTACATTTGCACGTAGGACATTCTACATATCTATTTATCCCTTTGATTGTAAAAATTAAAGTTTTTCACTCATCTTCATAATTTATAATCTTAATTTTTTTACTATCCAATTTGAGGATATCATACATCATTTCCTTGTAATTTTTCATTTTTGCTGTTCTATAATCAGATAAAATTATCTAATTATAGTCGTAAACGCCAAAAAAAGCAAATTTTCGACTACTTTTTTCCCGAAGTTAAGAATTTA
>CAZMNQ010000153.1:0-1597 GCA_964567695.1 uncultured Bdellovibrionales bacterium | reverse complement strand
TGTAATTTGATCACATAATTTGCTTTATCTTCCGGTAAAACCTCAGCAAAAACCCGATCAATATCTAATTGTTTTCCAATTGATTCGGCAGTTTTCTGGTTATCACCGGTTATCATGCCCACCTCCAGCCCTAATTCTTTCATTTTTTCAATCGCAATCTTAGCTGTTTTCTTAATCGGATCGGCAACCGCAACAACTCCTCCCATTTTTCCATCAATGGCAATTAACATGAGAGTTTTACCTTCATTTAAAAGTCTATCTATATCAGTAAGTAAAAGAGAGGGATCAACACCACGGTCTTTCATAAGCTTCAAATTTCCCACTAAAACATGTTTTCCTTCAACAACCGCTTCAATTCCATGTCCCGAAATAGAGTTAAACTTTTCAATTTGGGTTGGAACGACAATTTTTCTTTTTTCAGTTTCTTCAAGAATAGCTTTACTTAAAGGGTGACCAGACTTCATTTCAGCGGCCGCATCAAGTCGTAATATTTCTTCTTTTGTAAATCCATGAGCGGAAATCACGTCGGTCACTTTTGGTTTTCCTTCCGTCAGCGTCCCGGTCTTATCTAGAACAATTGCTTGAATTTTTGAAGTTTGCTCTAAGGTCGAAGCGTCTTTTATAAGAATATTGTGTTTGGCTCCCAAACCTGTTCCAACCGCAACTGCCGTTGGAGTGGCCAGACCTAAAGCATCAGGACAGGCTATTACGATTGCAGAAACTGCAAACATTATGGCCATAAAAAGTTCTTTTCCGGCAAAAAAATACCAATAGGTAAAAGTTATTAATCCCGTCCCCACCGCCAAAATCACAAGATATTGAGCTGCACGATCGGCCAACCTTTGGCCTGGAGCTTTTGAATTTTGGGCTGTTTCCACCAACTTTACAATCTGGGCAAGGGCAGTATCTGAACCAATTTTTGTGGCTTTATAAGTAATCGAGCCTGTTTGATTAATTGTCCCGCCAATGACTCGATCTCCCATTTTTTTTAAGACGGGAATTGACTCACCGGTAACTAGTGATTCATCAATCGAAGTTTCACCTGTTAAGACTTCGCCGTCAACGGCAATTTTATCGCCAGGTTTTAAAACCATGACATCGCCAATCACCACCTCAGAAGTTTCTAAAAGAATTTCTTTTCCGTTTCGGATAACTCTGGCCTGTGGAGGAACAAGATCAAATAGAGCCCGCAAAGCGTCAGAGGTGCCACGACGAGATTTCATCTCCATCCAGTGGCCAAATAAGACAAAGGTGACAAGCATGGCCGCCGCATCAAAAAATGTTTCCCCACCAATAAATGTAATGAAGACACTGAAAATATAGGCAGTTAATACGCCAATAGCTATCAAGACCATCATATTTAGTGTTTTTTTACGAAGTGCTTGATATGCTCCCACGGGAAAAATTGAGCCGAATTTAAATACGACCGGAGTTGTAAGAATCAAAAGCAACCAATTTATGGGAATTGGGGTTGGAAGCGTTAATTTAAATATACCGGTAAAAATTGGAGAATATAAAATGATTGGAATTGTAAATATCAGTGACCAAAAAAAACGGTCTTTCATATCTTTCTCCATCGCTTTGGCCATTGACGGAT
>CAZMNQ010000152.1:0-1602 GCA_964567695.1 uncultured Bdellovibrionales bacterium | reverse complement strand
ATTAATTGTAAAAATCATTTGCTTTTCCGCCTTCAGCAAATTTTCATTATTTGATTGAGCCAGAATATTTTTCATCGCTTCTCCTATGATCTGCCTCACTCTTTCGCGAGTAATGCTGTATCGATGCCCGATTTTTTCCAGTGTCTCGCCCTTATCCCCTTCCAAACCGAATCTGACTCTGATAATTTTTCGGGATCTCTCTGACAAATTGGAAAGCAAATTGTTAATTAACTCCGAAAAAATCGAGTCGTTTAATGGCATTTTTTGATGGTCATTCATAGCGATTATTTTTTAAGTCAAGTTATTTTATCATATAACGAAAATTTGTCAAGCATTTGAGGTAATGTCCACATACATATGGCGGTTTTTCCAAGATAGGGTTATCTTGGAAGATGTGTATAAATATGCCAAAAACAATTAAAGAAGAACGGTTGAGGTGGGTATTGCCCATAATTAATAAAGAATTAAAACTCAAGGATGTGACTAAAGTCTGCCCGCACAGTCAGAGAAGCTTAGAGAGATGGACAGCCTTGTATAAAAGGTACGGGGAAGAAGGATTGATTCCAAAATCCACCCGGCCCAAAAGTCATCCCAATGAAACGAAAATTAGAATCAAAGAAAGAATCATTGAACTGCGAAAGAAAACCAAGAAATGCGCTTTAAAGCTGAAATGGCGATTAGAAAAAGAAAACATCTTGATTCATAAAAATACCATTCAAAAGATAATCAAAACGGAAGGACTGGTAAGAAAATACCGAGTCAGAAAATTGAAGTATAGATATATCAAAGTACCATTAAGCCCGGGGGAATTAGTGGAGATAGATGTCAAATTTGTGCCTAAAACAATAGCCAACAGGCAGTATTATCAATTTACAGCCATAGACTGCGCTACTAGATGGAGATATTTGGAAATATATGATGATTATTCCAATTTCAATTCGATAAATTTCTTAGAAAAAGTCATTAGAATCTCGCCTTTCAGAATCAGAGCGATTAAAACAGACAACGGAAGTAATTTTACCAATAGATATGTCGGTTACGCTAAAAGTACGGATCCGATGAATCCAAGACTGCACGCTTTTGATTTAGTTTGCCAAAAGAAAAATATTATTCATTATCTGATTGATCCGGGTAAGCCGGCGCAGAATGGCAAAGTAGAAAGAAGTCATCGATCCGATCAGGAAATATTCTATGACAGGAACAGATTCAAAACATTAAGCGATCTGAAAAGAAAACTTAGAATATGGAATCGAGAATACAACAATTTGGAACATTGCGGACTGAATGGAAAAACTCCTAATGAAATGCTAGAATTATTAACAATCCAAGAACCGACAAATGTATGTGTTTAAAACATCATCTCTTGTGATACATTAAAAGAAACCACTAACTTCCGATGAAATATCTTAACGCCCTCAATAAAATTTTCGGCCTTGGCCCGCATAAAATGAAAAAATTGCTGGAATATTTTGGAAGTTCCGAAGTTAGTTGGAAAGCGGGATTTTCCGAGCTTAGCGCCAGTGGTATCGGGGAAAAACTTTCAGAGAGAATACTTTTCGAGAAAAATAGTATTGATCCGGAAAAGGAATGGGACAAGCTTGA
>CAZMNQ010000151.1:0-1624 GCA_964567695.1 uncultured Bdellovibrionales bacterium | reverse complement strand
TCCCGACTTGTCCTGGTCTTTTTTCTAAAAAAATATTTCGGCCAATCTAAAGGAAAATTTGTGAAAAAAAGAATTTTTTGTCATACTAAGGGCAATAAAGTTCTGCTCTATGTACCATATTCGTAAAACTAAAACTGCTTCCGGAGCAACAGCTGTGCAAGTTGTAAATTACATCGAACGCAAAATTACACTGGCCAAACACATTGGCAGTGGCCGCACAAATGAAGAAATTGCGGCGCTCCTAAAAATCGCCGAGACTTGGATTAAAAAAATTTCCAGACAACAAGGCTTGTTTGATAAAGATGAGAATCAAAAATCTAACTTAGCACTTCTGGATAAGTGTGAATACATCGGATTTCGTTACAATTTTATCTATGAAATTTTAATCAAATTACTTGATCGTTTTGAATTCACCGCTATTGGCAATGCACTGCTGCATGATTTGGTAATTATGCGGATTATCCAGCCAGCCTCCAAATTGCAATCGTTGGAACTGCTCAAAGAATATTTTGGCATCAGCCATCGTCGACAAACTTTTTACGAAACCTTGCCGAAACTATTGCCACTAAAAGATACTATTGAAAAATTGACAGTTAAGCTGGCTAAAACAGAGCTGGCTTTTGATTTCTCTTTGGTTTTTTACGATGTCACGACCTTGTACTTTGAAAGTTTTTCAGCTGATGAGCTTCGCAAAAATGGCTTTTCCAAAGATAGCAAATCACAACAACCGCAAATTGTAATTGGTTTGATGGTGACAGCTCAGGGTTTTCCAATTGCCTATGAAGTTTTTCCGGGCAACAAATTTGAAGGACATACATTGATTCCTGTGGTAAAAAGTTTTAAGGATAAACATCAAATTACAACTTTAACAGTTGTGGCTGATGCCGGCATGATTAGTATGGAAAATGTTACCGCCCTTAAAGAAAGCGGGTTGCAATACATCGTGGGTGCGCGCTTGGGGAATATCACACCCAAAACCCTTGCGAGCATCAGTGGCACGCTCAGTCGCCGTAGTGGAGCTACAACAAGACTCACCACTTTGTATGGAGATTTGATTTGTGATTTTTCCGAGAAGCGCTACGCCAAAGACAAAAGGGAGATGGAAAAACAAATTAAAAAAGCTGAAGAATTACTTAAAAATCCTAAAGAAACTAAGCGCACAAAATTTATCAAAAATATCGATAAGACAACTTACGAAATGAACAATGCTTTAATCGAAAAAACCAAGCTACTGCTTGGGATCAAGGGCTACTATACAAACTTAGATTCCTCGGTAAGCGATCAAACTATCATCAGCCACTATCATAATCTTTGGCATGTGGAACAAGCTTTCAGAGTTGCTAAAAATGATTTGGAAACACGACCAATATTTCATTTTAAGGAAGATGCAATCAAAGTGCATATGTTAATTTGCTTCATGGCTCTGGCAGTTTCCAAGTATATGGAAATACAAACTGACAAATCCTTGCAGCATATTATTCGAACATTGAAACAAGTTACTGATGCGCGATTGCTCAATACTTTGAATGGTGAAGAAATTATTATGCGGGCTAAAATCTCAGGAGAGGCAAAAAATATTTTGGAAAAAATTGGTTTGTCATACTAAGCCGGACAAGTCGGGAAA
>CAZMNQ010000150.1:0-1672 GCA_964567695.1 uncultured Bdellovibrionales bacterium | reverse complement strand
TGAAACGGGAGCCTGTGCCTTCGCCGTCTGATTCCGCCCAGATTTTGCCGCCGTTGTTTTTAATCATAGCCCGGCCGACATACAAGCCCAAACCGGTGCCGCCGGTGTTGAGACGAGAAATGTCCTTGCCGCGGGAAAATTTCGCAAACAAATATGGCAATTCCGTGACGGGCACACCGATGCCGGTGTCGGAAACGATGACGCGCACCACCGGACCGATGATTTTTGTGTCTTCCTTGTCAGCGTTTTTATCCAGAGTGTACAGTGAAATTTCATCCTGCTCAACTCGCACCGTGACTCCACCTTTGGGCGTATATTTCAAAGCATTGTCCACCATATTGGAAATCACCTCGCGCACTTTGGTGCCGTCAATCATCACTTCCGGCAAATCCGTTTCCGGTTTTTTATAATCCAAATACAACCCCAAATCCTTGGCTTTCGGAATAAAAGTGTCCATCACTTCCTGGCAAATGTTCTCCACTTTCCACGGCATCAACTTGAACTCCATCCGACCCGATTCAATGCGGGAAATGTTCAACAAATCTTCCACCAAAGTCACTAGTCGATCATTGGAAACATAAACCTTGCGCAAAACATCTTTCTGTTTCTCCTCCAATTTGCCATAGGAATCTTCCAAAAGCAGCGAAACAAAACCCTTGATGGCCGCCAGCGGCGTTCGCAACTGATGCGAAGCAATCGAAATAAACTCCGACTTGGCATTGTCCAAAGTGCGTAATCGATCGTTAGCCGAAGATAGCTTGTCAGACATTCCCTGCAATTCTTCTTTGCGTTGAACTTCTTCCTTGACAGATCTGATCAGCATAATGCCAAAACCAATCGACAATAACAGTGTTAGAGTTATTAGTAAAGCATTAACTGTTGATTGAACAAAGAAATATTGCGAGCCTATCAGAATCCAAATAGCTATCGTCAAGGCTTGCGCCGCAATAAGCTTTATACTCAGAAATTCATATTTTACAATACTATACGAAATAGATGCAATTAAAAATAGCACGCCTACCGGAGCTAAGAGAGAAATGAGGTCATATCCAGAAAATCTAACAAACAAAGGAATGACGTTTGTCACAAGCACCCAAGCAATAGCGACTCCGAAGCCAGACAGAATTGCTCTTATTTGTTTTTTTGTATTTTCATCTCCTTTCTTATACTTTTTAAAAAATATACTTAATGCCCACAAAAAATAAAAAATTACAAACAACATTATATACCGATATAAAATTCCCGGTATTGGGCTACAATCAGGCGGAGGAGTTTCTCTAATGATATTGTATTTAGTCGCTGATAATAAGAGAAATGGCAATATAGATACAAGAATGGTTATAATGACTTTTGTAGGCATTTTTTTTACATTTTTAGGAAAAAAGTATGCTATAGCAAAAAATATTACCGGAGCAAATGCACCTACAATCATGAGCCTATCAAAAATTAAAATTTTATCTATGTCCGTACTACTAAAACTAAGAGTGCCAAACAACATCCATACCGCCAAATCAAGTGACAGTACGAAAAATAGTCTATTTATGACATCTCGCCGATTATTTAAAAATATAAAAAAACCCAGCAATAAAATAATGAAAATTACTGGAACAGATATATAATAAAGTAGGGCTGGGGCAGAATTACACATAACCTGGATGAACACGATTTATTT
>CAZMNQ010000149.1:0-1686 GCA_964567695.1 uncultured Bdellovibrionales bacterium | reverse complement strand
CAGCATTGACGGCAACGCCGCTACCGTTACATTTGCCGACGCCGGAGGCGATACCACAACCTATGTTGCTTTAGGCACTGACACTACAGGATCTCTTTCTCCGAGAACTGACGCCGGTTTAACCTACAATGCCACAACAGATATTTTAACTGCCACAGGATTTTCCGGACCAATAAACGGAACAATCGGGGCGACGACTCCGACAACCGGCGTATTTACAACAGCGACAATCAATACCGGATTAGTTCCTGACGCTGACGACGGGGCTTACCTCGGTCAAGCAGGAACAGCTTTTTCAGATTTGTTTTTAGCTGAAGGCGGAGTTGTTAATTGGGACAGCGACGATTTGACTTTGACTCAAACCGGAAACGTCTTGGCTTTGGCTGGCGGAGATTTGGACATGGGGGCAAACATCATTACCAATATCGGCAACACCGGAACTGATTTTGTGGCCACAACCGGCGCCTTAAACTTAGCCGGAACTTTGACTTTGGCAGCCAACGCTAACTTGACAATGACTTCCGGCACAGGATTGTATTCTCAAACATACACCGGCACAAGCGACGCTATGACGCTTACTTCATCTTCAACCACAGACACAAAGTCAGTCTTAAAAATTTCTCAAACAGGCGCTACGGTCGGAACTGACTATGGATTGCATCTGACCAACACCGGAGCGGGGACAACTAATGTCGGCGGATATTTAAGCGCGTCTGGAGCAACCAATAACTACGGCTTGATTGTGGAAAACGGCAGCGTCGGTATCGGAACGGCAACGCCGGCGGAGAAATTGACAGTCAGATCTGATTCAACCGGAGCTACTGTTTCTCTTCTGCGTTTGGAAAATCTCGGAACAGCCGCTGTAAACACTGCCGGAAAAATTGACATTGTTCTTAATAGGACAACCGGCGGAGCAACGATTATGGGAACGATTGAGGGAACAGCTTTAAGCATTGATAACACATATTACAGCGGAAAGTTGGACATAAAGACAGCTTCCGATGGAGTTCTTACAACAATGATTGAAATCGGCAATCCGAATATCGTCTTCAATCGTCCGATTTCCGTCAATACCGGCGGAGATGTGGGAATGGATTATGATTTGACCTTTATGAACACTGGAACTTCCAATATTACTTCAGAAGGACCTTTGATGATTTTAGCCGGCGACGCCAACCACGCCGAAAACTTAACCTTAAGCACTCAAGCCAGCGCCGCCGTTGCTTACACCGGCACAGCTGACGCGGCCACAACAACAACTGTTATAACAGATGCTGAATCATCATGGATTGTAGATAGCTTAATTGGCGGGACTGTAAAAATTACTTCCGGAACCGCTATTGGAGAAATAAGAGAAATTACTGACAATGCTACGACTACAATCACGGTTGGTACTGCTTTTTCAGCTGAACCGGATTCTTCCGAATTTTACGCCACTCCGATGGCCGGCGATGTCATTGTTGATGTCAGGCATAGCAACCTCACTTCCGGCGGATTCAAAGTTATGGGCCTCAATGATTATGTAATGAAAGTGACAGCCGACGGTAAAATAGAATTAAATCCTTTCAGCACAGTAGCCGGCAGTACTGCTGAATTAAGATTTAAGGAATTAACCGCCAATGGCGTAAATTATGTCGGATTTAAAGCGCCGGATTCTATCAGCGCTAATGTTATCTGGACATTGCC
>CAZMNQ010000148.1:0-1783 GCA_964567695.1 uncultured Bdellovibrionales bacterium | reverse complement strand
AACAGACGCATGATTCCGCTTGATGTCAGTGATAACGATATCAACATAAGACATACCAATATCACTCATCTTCATTGCGGGATCTTCGACCAGATAATCCAGAACCGCTTCATTGTGCGATTTCGCCAAAGCGTACCCGGTAATTAAACCATTCTCGTTCTGGTACACCACATTGATGTTGGCAAGATTCTTAAATTGCTCTTCATAGTAATCGATCGCTGAAACATCCTGCCATGTGCCACTCCTCATCCCAAGATCGATAATTTGATCCCTGATTTTAGAGGTGAAATCAGCGGGCTGCAAAATCTTGAATATTGCTTGCATTTCTTCCTCCTCAATCTATTTTACGAACTGAATAATGCGTACGATAATGAGCCATGCAAGACCCAATAACCCGCCCCATGCAACCGTACACCAGACGCTTCCGATTGCAATGCATTTGAAAATGCTTAGCGCCGTATCTTTTTTGTTTTCACGAAAAAAGAGATAGCTTGCAATCGGCGATGGCCAAATCGAAAGTGCGATAAAGATTTTTTTTCTGCTGTTTCGCAGATATCCTTTCAGCCACTCCAGCTTGCCACCCTCTTCAGAAATCCAGCTACTACCAAACTCCATAAAAAGGACATCTTCCCCAATCCAGTTGTACACATAGACCCCACCAAAATTGGCGAACAAAATCGATGGGTACAGAGACAGGAACATCCAGCCTCCGAATTTATACAATAGCCACGGCATATACACATATTCAAAAAATGCGTAAATACCGGAGCATGCCATGTAGGCTAGAATAAATTTCAAGCCCTTTTTCTTCAACTTCTCAATTATTTCCTTCATGGTATATATGGCTCCTATTCTTTTTTTAAAGTTCTGTTACAAAATAGCCAGAAACTATCTTGACTGTCTATTACACACCTAAAAAACCATCTTGTCAAATGATGGTAGTATTTTATGGCCTAAATAAAGCAAAATTTCGGAAGTTATTCCTTTTTGCCGAACAAAAAAGCACTACTTTCCCCATAACTCGGAATGAAAACATCACTACGGATTATGTCGGCAAAATTATTATTAAGTATTTTATCAATGATAGCCGCTTCGTCAATAAATCCTTCCGCTGTGCAAGAGGCACCACTTTGAACGCTTATCCAGCCACCACTGCGCAACCTTTTTTTTGAAAGCTCCAGAACTTTTTCAAAAAACTTTTTGAATTTAAGAGCTTCTTTATCTGTGCCAATAGGCGTGTCTGTCAAATCGCATATAACACCATCATACATCTGATCCTCAATTTTTAGGAAGTGCATTGCATCGCCGATAGACAAGTTTACTTTTTTGTTGTCAAAAACAGTTTGATTTAAAAATTTCTTAACGCTATGTATAACCTCAATGTCCAAATCGATTATATTAATATTCAGATTGGGATTATTTTGCAAAGCCATTTGCGCCACATAACCATCCCCGCCACCCAAGATTAAAATATTTTTATCCGTTTTTTTCAGCTTACTGAGAATTTCACGATCATAAATTTCATGGTCAGTTTCAGCAATTTGCATCACATCGTCAATAATCAAGCATTTTCCATAATCTTTTGTGTCAGCAATAACTATTTTTTGAAAAGCAGATTGAGTTTCATGTAAAATTTCATTCACCTCAATTTTCATCATATCCCCATTACAAAAAATCGGCAGATTCAAAAATTGATATCCACGATTGATCTTCTCCACACTGATATTGTCATGAGTCACGCTTTCGGTTAACCTTTCCAATGCCAAATCAGTTTCCTTTTTGC
>CAZMNQ010000147.1:0-1789 GCA_964567695.1 uncultured Bdellovibrionales bacterium | reverse complement strand
ACTTTTTGTTTTGTCTATGCTTAAATATACTATTCTTTAATAATTTAATGAGATTGTCAGTTCTCGTGTGATTTCTATAAGCTCTAAAAATAAGAACATAAAAGGAGGAGGATAATGCAAATACGCAGAGTATGTGAAGATGATTACAAGGTGCATAAGGTCGTAGCTTCAGGCATTCTGGAGCCGTTGTATGGCGATCAGTCGAAGGCTCTTCGCGAGTGGATTACGGGCGAGGGATTCAAATATGCTTTTGTGTTGGCATCTGACAAGGAGGTGGCCGGGCTTTTGTCGCTCAAGGCTAATCCAGCCAATCCCTACTTGAAAATCTCAACATTACTTGTTTTCGATGGCCATAAAAAACTCGGACATGGGAAGAAGTTGCTCGCCAAGACTATTCGCGTGGCAACGGAGCTTGGATTTAAGAAAATCAAAGTGACGGTATCTGATAGCAAACAGGAGTCACTCGATTTTTTTGTCCGCTCTGGATTTGTTGTTGTTGATAAGCAGTTGGGAAAATACAAAGAAGGTTCAGTTGAGATAATACTTGAAATGGAGGTAAAGCAGTGAAAGACCTGAGATTTAAGTGTAAGTATCTCATGATGGTTGAATCAGGAGACAAGACCTTGGAATGTCGGGTTAGTTATCCTGATTTGAGAAGCATTAAGAAGGGGGAGATAGTGAAGTTTTTTTGGGAGTATATTTCACTGATTGTTGAAATCGTGGATATTCGGCGATACCAGACTTTCAGGGATATGCTTGCAAAGGAAAATGTCAACAAACTTGTTCCCGGGATGACGCGAGATCAAGCGCTTTGCGAGTATGAATCAATCTACCCAGACTGGAAAGTCCGAAAATTCGGCGGGTTGATTGTTTTTGAATTCAAAATCATCCGCAAGGAGAGGGGATGAGCAACGCGTTGCAGCAATAGCAAAAGGGTGGTAAATTTAAAAAAGCCACCCTTGTTTTATTTTTAAATTAAAAAATATGAAAATAATTTCAATCAATGTGCAAGAACCTTATCATTCTTTAATCTTGCAAGGCAAGAAGATTGTCGAAGGCCGTTTGAATAAGGGCAAATTTGCTTCAATTGAAGCCGGAGATGTTTTAGAATTAGAACCGGAAAATATTAAATTTTCTGTTGTTGAAAAAAATATCTACAAAAGTTTCAAGGAAATGATAGAGACGGAAGGGGTTGAAAACATGATTCCCGATAAAAACAATATTGATGATGCAGTTAATGTTTATTATAAATTCTATACTAAAGAACAAGAGCAGGAGTTCGGAGTGGTGGCAATAAAAATAAAGAAATTGAAAGACTAATATTTTATTTCATCAATGCCATTGCTCGCTCCAATCTCACCTCAATCACATCCCAATTTTCCAGTATATTGGTTCGAAGCGTGTACCCTAGCCCGTGCGTGACAGAAACAGTCTCCTTGATGGAGGCTGTTTTTTGCTAAAAATTAAAGGCTGGCGTAGAATGAAGTAGGTGAGTAATTAATAATGCGTAGTCGAGGACCGTCCTCGCTAAGCAGCTTTTAGGGAAAAAGGTGTTTGGAAGATAAGCTCTGATTTTAGAGGGGAAAATAAATAATCAAGAATACTTTGTTCAGTAACTAGTTCAGTAACAACTCGCGCAATTTTCGCCCAATCGCCCAAAGCGGGATTTTTTTTACACCATCTTTTTTATAAACCTTGACAACTCAAGCCCTGGCTGCTAGACTGGCAAGTCACCTGACAGAAGTGTTGAAATAAAAAAGCACATTAAAAAAGGAGGCACGCGATGAAA
>CAZMNQ010000146.1:0-1806 GCA_964567695.1 uncultured Bdellovibrionales bacterium | reverse complement strand
GTTCCTCTAAGAAGACAAGGGAAGAAAGGGCGGTCTTTTTTTGTTTGTTAAAGTTGTCTGATTATACTACGGACACAATTTATTATACAGTCCCTTCTCACAGTTGAGACTACCTGGTTTTCTGACCCCTTCGGTCGTGAACCTGTGGGGCTCACAAAAACAACCCCGACCTTCCGCCCGCGAGACGGCGGGTCGCTCTACGATCTCCGCCGTTGAATCCCCCCACCCCCCCAAAAAAAACAAAACAAAAAGCCCTGACTCTAGAAATAGAATCAGGGCTAATTTTTTTAAAAATACCTTAGAATGTTCTACCACCGCCGGTTGTGCTGTTTATGATACCTTTAATCACAAAGCTGGCTATTCCATACGAAATGGCAATTATGATTAAGCCGATAATTGAACGATAAATCGTTTGCTTGGCCTTGGTTATTTTTTCTTCGTTTCCTCCAGCCATCATCCACATCGCTCCGCTGTAGATCAATAATATTAAAAAGATTGCGCCCAAAACACTTAAAAAAACCTTAATAATTCTGCCAACAACCGACATAACATAATCTTCTTTTTGCATTTGAGTGGCATCCGCATCTCCGTACGCCGCGTTACCTGCCTTCTCTAAAGTTTTTAATGTGTCCAATTGAGCATAAGAATGACTGATGTTTAATGATCCAAATAGTAATCCGCTGACCAAGCAAAAAAACACAAAAAAATAAATATTTTTTTTAAGCATACTCTTTATTTAATTCTCAATTTTTATAATCATTAAGAAGGCATTATAATTTTCTTGGTAAGTTGATACACGACAAAATAAGTAATGCCATAAGCGGCAAAAACAATCACAAGACCGATAACCGCGGCCTCAATCGTATTTTTGGCTTTAGTTAATGTTTGCTCCTCGCCTCCTGCTGTCATCCAGAGAAAACCTCCATAAATCATTAACACTAAAAAAATCAAACCGATTACATTAAGCCCGACTTTTATTATCTCGCCAATTATCTGCACCGGCTGTTTGGGCTCGGCTGTTCCTTCTATGCCATAGGCTCCGCCACCTACTGTTTTGAGTTTATTTAAAGCACTTAATTCTTCTTCTGCGGGTTCTTCCGCTCCTGGCTCCGCTTGTACAAGTAGAATAGCTGGGGTAAAAACAAAAGAAAAAATTATTAAAAAAACCGATAAGCTAAAAATTTTATTATAAATTTTCATACAAAAATAATTTATTCCTCTCCTCCAACAACAGGCTCTCCAGTCGCCGACACCAACTGCTCCATCACAAAATAAGAAATTCCGTAAGCGGCGAGAACGATTACAATTCCAATTACCGCGGCTTCAATCAAGTCTTTCGCTTTAGTAACCTTTGCTTCTTCCCCGCGGGCGATCATCCACAATATTCCTCCATAGATCAATAAAACTAAAAAAACTAACCCAACAAAAGAAAGAATGACTTGAATAACTTTGGTTATCAGATTATTCAATTGTGCTTCGCTCGTAGCCACATCAGGATCCTCGTCGTCACCAATCAGCCCAGTATTACCCCCGGCTGTTTTTAATTCACTTTGCCAACTGGCCGAAGAAATATTTGGCAAACAAATCGCGGTAAATAAAATTATCGCGGTAAATATTATGAAAAATTTCTTTGAGTTTATTTTATAAAACATATTTTTAGCTAAAAGGACAGTCCTTTCCCCAATCAAATCAGTCTTTATATTTTTATAACTTTCCTAAATTAAATGGCTCTATTTGGCTAAATAAGGAAAAGGACTGTCCCTGATTTACTACGAGTTCTATTTTTACCCAACAATCTTTCCCATT
>CAZMNQ010000145.1:0-1853 GCA_964567695.1 uncultured Bdellovibrionales bacterium | reverse complement strand
TTTTGCACAGGCAGTCACTCGACCGCTCCACACGGCCCAAAAAGAGTCATACTATTACCTGCTCGTCGGCCTTTCGGCGCTCCTTCTTATCTTCTCGCACAAAAAGGATTGCCGATGTTGTGGCACTGGCGCTCCAAGCACTCCGGGAATGGGAATGTAGGCACCGGTTTTTAGGCAACAAAGAAGAATCGCCGGCGTTCCGCGCCGGCGATTCTTTATAAACGTGAAAGGATGCGGTTTTTTGTATACATTCACGATTACGGTTGATTTTTAGTGAATAGGAGCTATACCAGCGAACCGCCAAACCATTTCCGCATTTCTCGAAAAAGGCGTGTGGAAAATCGAGGAGGATTAAGGACAACAAACACAAAAGTCTGACCTCAGTATTTTTCTCCTAATTTAATGCGTGCAATGCGGTGAAATAGTAGCCTTTGCACGAACTTTCTTTGAGCGAAAAGACCAGTGATGCGCGCCTCGTCCGCTCCCTGCGGTCGCGGAAGCAAAAACCAAAAATTTTCCTTACCTTTCTTTTTCCGCCTTTCGGCGGTGGGTGTGTGGGGAGCCGACAAAAAATGGAAAAGAAATTTTTGGTTTTGCTTCGCCTTTTGGAAACTCCACAATGGGCAACAAAGTATTCACATTGAAGCACCTTGCTCAGTGATCAAAAGGCGATCCGAGGCGCTTCCTCTCCGCGTTTATTTGAGGAAAAATTATAAAACGGCTGGTGTGGCTCACTTGAGCCTAAAAATGAAAAGGACAATTAAATTTTTCTTGGCGACAAATTTTAATTAAAACCTTTTCCCTTAATAGCAATTTTATAAGCCAAGAAGGATAACAGAATTGATTCGATAAAAACAAAAGGGAAAATTACAATGGCACCAAGAATACCCCATTCAGGATCCGAGAAAGCAGCTAATAATAAAACTGGGATGGTATATATAATTGATCTGTAAAAAGTATATCTATGTAAAGTGTTTGCAGACCTGCGTTTAATTATGAATTCTGCCATAAATACGAACATAGCTTGAATAATCAATATAATCGGTAGTACAAGAGATGATTTATCAAAATTCATATATTTAATTGACCCAAAAGAGATAGTTGCAGTTCCTTTATTTTGATCAAGCTTATTTTCATTAAAAGAGATAAGCTTCATAACTGCGCCCGAATAATAAAAAGGATTAGATCTAAACTTGAGTATTTGCTGTTCATTGTTTTTGGGTGAAAGGAATATATAATCACCAACAACAAGCACCACCCCCGTCTCTGATTCACTGTATTTCGTATAGTAAGTATCCGATGGGTATTTATTCACACCAACTGGAGATCCACTGAATCTTTCGCCATCAGCTGGTCTGTGTATGCTAGAAAAATGAATCACCACCCCATTATTTAATTGGACAGAATCATTTTGCCCTATGGTAAATGTGCCATCGCCTCGAAAAGCAGTTGCCACTATCGGCGTATTAAACCTATGGGATAACCATGAAATTGAAAAAAAGGTCATATAAGCAAGCACGATGGCCATCACAACAAAAACAATAGTTACAACTTTTTTATGATCCATATGCATATGTTTATATGTAATAATTAATCGCGTTGTCCCCAGTTACAATGAAGAAAAACTTCATTTGTACAAAAAAGTCGGTTCGAACTTTCAAATTAAGGATCGAACCATCTTTTTTGAGCCACGCGGAGCGTGGCGAATCCTTTTGGATTCTGAATTCGGCGGGTGGAATGCGGAACAGACGGCGCTTCGCGCCGGCAATATTTTTGGTGGAAATTTGAATTCCGAATTTTGGCGGAGACGGTGGGATTTGAACCCACGAGAGGATTTCTCCCCTGCCTCATTA
>CAZMNQ010000144.1:0-1882 GCA_964567695.1 uncultured Bdellovibrionales bacterium | reverse complement strand
CTTATTCCGAGTGGCTAAACTATTTGGATAGAACCATGTATTGCGTATGACCCGCTAATAGGGTTTCTTTTTATTTCAAACCATTTTGTGTATAATAATAAAGGCTAATACAATCGGTTTGATTTTTTTCAAAAAAAATCAAATAGCGATTTGCCGAGCAATATTTGAAACTGCTTGTCTGGTTTTGGTGAAGATTTTTGCGAAAGCAAAATGCTTCATAAAAAAATTCCGAATATAGAATCGGACAAACTCAGAAAATTTTGCAAAAGATTTTCGGTGAAATGGATGAAACCAGGCAATAAACGGGTTCGCGTTATGATGATGACGATGTTCCGAGCGTGGATTGGAGCGGCGGCAAGGTGGATGTCGGCGGGTACGGCGCTGGCGTTGTCCTTGACAATCAGCGTTCCCGTCAGAAATCTCAAAAAACTTGCCTACCTCTAGCAAAGGAATTGCTATTTTGGGATTTCTTTGCTAGCAGGCTTTGCAGCCAGACTGTGTATCCAATTGGTGGTGTCTTTGGAAATTTCTTGCAGATCACTTTCCAATTCCAAATATTTTTTATTTTCAATAATAGACAAATCGCCAGTTAGCCTGATTAATCTTTTCATAACCTCTATTTTTATTCTGGCTGAATTTAATGTTGGCAATTTTTCACTCCTGCCTTGAAGTGCTGCCGTAATTATTAAATCAATTATTTCCAAAAATAAATTTTCAATTTTCAAATAGATGCCAAACTTATCTCTCTTTTGAATTTTGGAGGAAAATAAATAAATTTTTTTGTAAAATTCATAAGGCTTATGCGCCAAAGGCACATCAAAATTGGAAACTCCTTGGGGGGGGGGTCTTAGAGGGAATGAAATTGTTCATAGTGTTTTTGAAAAAATTATTAGCTTAGAAAATTTGTTTTTGGCTTGGCGTGAATTCAAAAAGGGAAAAACAAACAAAAAAGATGTTTAGCAATTTGAATTCAATTTGGAAGATAATCTGTTCCGACTGCATTGGGAACTCAAAAGCAAAACTTATCAGCATTCCCATTATACCGCATTTACCGTTTGTGATCCAAAATTGCGCAGAATTCACAAAGCCATTGTCCGCGATAGGGTTTTGCATCATGCGATTTTTCGGATATTATACCCGATTTTTGACAAGAGCTTTATTTTTGATTCATATTCCTGTCGGATTGGGAAAGGCACGCACAGGGCGGTCAAACGATTGGAAAATTTTTGCGGTAAATCAAGTCAAAATAATACAAAAAATATTTTTGCTTTGAAATGTGATGTCAAAAAGTTTTTTGATTCAATTGATCAGAATATACTATTAAAATTAATAAAAGATAAAATCAAAGACAATGAAGCTATTTGGCTCATTGAAACAATTATTAAAAGCTTTCCCAAAGGACTTCCGCTGGGCAATGTGATCAGCCAGATTTTTGCCAATATTTATCTGAATGAACTGGATCAATTCGCCAAACACAATTTAAAGGAAAAATACTATTTGCGTTATTGCGATGATTTTATAATCCTATCTGAAAACAAAGAGCATCCAATTTATTTAGTTAGCGAGTTTGATAGCTTTTTACAAAACAAATTAAAATTACATTTGCATCCTAATAAAATAATAATCAGAAAATATCGGCAAGGCATTGATTTTCTGGGTTATGTCGTTTTGCCGCATCACAGGGTTTTGCGGACAAAAACCAAGAAAAGAATAATCAAGAAAACAAAAAGGAAATATAACGATTTACAGAATAAGCATATTTCTGAAGAATCTTTTAATCATAGTTTGCAGTCGTATTTGGGAGTTTTGAGGCATTGTGAGGGGTGGGAAATTGAGAAAAAATTGAGGAGAATAGCCGATAATCAGGCGGGAAAAGGTCGTA
>CAZMNQ010000143.1:0-1926 GCA_964567695.1 uncultured Bdellovibrionales bacterium | reverse complement strand
TTTAATACTCATGTTGTTTTTATTCTTAAGATGAAACCTAAAACTCGGTTTTAGGAATTTCCTAAAACCGAGTTTTAGGTCACCTTATTTTAAGAATTTAATTTTTTATAATACGATGCCACATCCGATATCCATTTATTAGCCGCGGCTTGGCCGCCCGCCGCTTCGCAATCTGATCCGCATTTCCAGACAACCATTTTGGCCGGGGTATTAACATTGGAATCAAGAAGCTTTTCTACTCTATTGCCCACCACCTCAACTGCGTGGCTTGGTGAATCAAAGCAACTATAACCTGAATCTGTCGTATTCTCTTTGCCACGATAGCCCCAGAAGTTATAGCATTCACGACCGCCCTTTTTCGGCGTATGTTTGCCCCAATCGCTTTCTTTTTTAGCGATAGCAATGAGATAGGACGCCACTTCATTATTTCTTTTATTCAAAGCTGGAATCATTTTTTCCATCGGAGAACCATTGAGCATCGCAGAAAACTTTGGATTAACTGGAATTTCTTTTTTTGCAATAATCGAATCGGCACAAAAAATACTACTAGCCTCCTCCTTAATCAATCCCTTGCCAATTTTGTGCCATGGGTCAATCACTTCTAGACTAACTTTTAGACTCTCCCTGGTCTTTTGCGCATAAGCACTATCTTGCGAGAAATAGTCCTGTCTGCCGACAGGCAAGAAAAAAAATAATCCTATGCCCAGCATCAGGATAAAAATGCTCATCAGAATATTTTTTTGTCTTGCTCTACTTAACCCCACCAGCCTTTTTCGGCATTTTAAGAGATGCGATAACGGATCACCCATAAAAAGTTATGCAATCATATTAGATTTATAGCCCCTCAGATTTTTCAATAATTTTTCAACGATGCTATCCATGGTAGCAAACATCTGAGGGCTTGTCAACCAGTGAAATGGCTCAATCAAGCCAAAAAGTCCTTTTACGGCTCAGATGGGGCTCCAAAGCCATATAGCAAAAATCAGCAAAATATGATTTTTTGCTTTGTTTGAGCCTTTTTAAAATAAATGTTCAATTGTTATTCTGTCGAGTTTATTTTCTTGAAATAGAAGTCAACATCTCCTTGCCATCTGTCCACATCAGCCGGATCATGCCCAGCACACGAGCCTCCGCATTTCCAAATGAGCATTTCCTCGGGAGTCGTTATATTTTCATTTTCCATCAAAGCCTGAATTCTATTTCCCACCACCGAAACGGCTTGCTCAGGAGAATCAAAGCAGCTATAGCCGGATTTAGTTTGATTATATGTTCCTCGATAGCCCCAATAATTGAAACAATCTTTGCCGTCTTTCTTCGGAGAAAATTTTCCCAAATTACTTTCGTGCTTGGCGATTGCCACCAAATATGAGGCCGTGTCTGAATTGCGCGTTGCGATGGCCTCCGTCATATTTTCCATCGGTTTATCTCCAACCAATTTTTCAATGTTTTGCTTGATCACAAATTGATCAATACTATATTTTCCCGCTAAAATATCTTTCTTGCCGGCATCATCCACTTCACAGCGCAATCCATTGTCGGCCATGATTTCTTTTTTAGGCGCCATTTTTGGCAAGGCATTTTCTTTGATTGCCACAACTCTAAGTGGCGCCTCTTTAGCCAAAGCATTCCAATTAAAATATTGATAGAAAACAAAACATCCCATCAAACCGACCAAAAGAACCAGATTAGCCATCCGATCCTTTGGATTGCCGGCATCTATTTTTCCGCCAGCCTGTTCAATTTTATTTTTATTATTTGTTTTCATTTTTGGCTTATTATAAACAAAAAAACGGTTGTTCACCCGTTTTCTTATGCACTTTTTCCACTTATCTTACTCTATTATAGCAGGTTTTTGCGGTCTTGTCCAGCTTTTTTCTACCAACTCACCACCAAGCTCGCCGGCACGCTGGTCTTGTTGCCGGCTCT
>CAZMNQ010000142.1:0-1939 GCA_964567695.1 uncultured Bdellovibrionales bacterium | reverse complement strand
ACAATAGAGTAGAGAGGGGACCAGTGGCCTCCCTCTCCCTCGTCAAACCGGACGTGCGGATTTCCCGCATCCGGCTTTCCTGAAAACAGTCGTCATAAGCATGCACAGAAATTTACAGATAAATCAGTCCCAAGCGATGAAACTGGGCATAGGCAGTTACGTCTTCCGGCGGACGCCATGGTCGTTGACTGCGGCGATGCATGTGCCGACTCAATCGCAGGCACACATAACCGTTCAGCGTGCGGAACGCGCTCCGGGGATATCCCCGCCGGAAATATTGCGCCCAGCCTTCCAGATACCGATTGATCTCCAGAATGAGGGCTTTCGGAGGCTTCCAGCATTGGGCTGGCCCCGTCAATTCCCGTATCCGCGCTTTGGCCTTCAAAATGGCTTTCTTCGACGGCGTCAGGTTCAGGTACCGATGGTTCCTGCCCTGCAAGTCCCGATCGTAGCGGAACGTATATCCCAAGAAGTCCAGACTCGCCCCGGTTTCTTTCAAATCCACAATCCGGGTCTTCGTCCGGTTGAGTGTCAGTCCCAGCCATCCTTCCAGCTTCATTTCCACAAACCGAGTCAATGCCTCCCCTTGATATTTCGCCAGAATCACAAAGTCGTCCGCGTATCGAACCAACTTGGCCTTGGCCCATTGGGCCGGGCCATCCGCGCGATAAAAGACCTTGTCAAACCAGTGCAGGTAGATGTTGGCCAGCAGAGGCGAGATCACCCCTCCTTGCGGTGTTCCTTTATCATTGCGTCTAACCGTTGGCTTGCCGCCTTTTTGCTTCGACGGCTCCACCACCGGCGCGCGCAACCACAGCCGGATCAGCCGCAATACCGACCGATCCACCACCCGCATCCGCACACATGCTATCAACTTATCGTGCGGGATCGAATCGAAATACCCTTGCAGATCGGCGTCATAGATCGTTTTCAATCCTGCCGCAATGCTTTGCCGGACTTCTTCCAACGCGTCGTGCGCCGAGCGGCCTGGCCGAAATCCATACGAGCAATCCTCAAAGTCAGCTTCGAAGATCGGCTCCAGAATCAGCAACACCGCCGTTTGCACAACTCGATCACGCACCGTCGGTATTCCCAACGGCCGCTCACGTCCATCCGGCTTCGGGATATACACCCGCCGCACGGCGTCAGGCCGATACGTCTTGGCGTGAAGTTCTTCCCGGATTTGCTCCAGAAATCCCATCACGCCTTCCGCCGTCTGCTCCACCTGCTCGATGCTCACTCCATCCACTCCGGGCGCCCCGCCATTGGTGCGCACCCGCTCCCACGCCGCCTTCAGCGTGGCCTGATCCATAATCCGCCCATACAGCGTGTAAAAGCGGAACTGCGGTTCCTGCTTGGCTTTCTGACCCAGCTTCTGTCTCAGTCGGGAGAGCTCCGGCGGCAGGTTCTTGTCCCTGCTTGCCGATTCTGTCTTGGAATGGGATACTATCTCATTCAATCAGACCTCCTTCCCTCTGACTCCGCGTGTCTTCCAGTAAGGCCCCTTCGCTCCGCGCTCATTACGCGCTTCTTCGCTACTACGAGCCTCTCTGACACCCCGTCCAGACCCGATGCCTGTTATGGTTTCCAAGCACCGGTTGTTGTTTCCACCGCCCAGCGGGGCCTCCCAAGTTGCGTCACTCAACTGTCCGCCCGTGCTGTCCACTTTGACCCCGGCAGGCCCAACGGTTCATGCCTGTTACCTGTCCCGTCAGTATTAGGCTTCACCTTATCCGAATGGCTGGCCGCCTGCGTGTTTCGTGTAACGAGGTTCTTTCCGGTTCACGCTTTCGCATTACGGCTCGGGCGTTTGCTTCCTTGGGCTTCCGGTTCGGCGTTGCCGCTTGCCCGGCCAAGGTCGCTACATGTCATACAGGCAATTACATGGTTGATTCCTTTCATTCAACAAGTTGAGTGCGCCTTTCTTGGCGCACCGGAT
>CAZMNQ010000141.1:0-1953 GCA_964567695.1 uncultured Bdellovibrionales bacterium | reverse complement strand
GAGGCCACTAAAAGTGAAGTTCAGTAAATCACAAACTTACTCCAGAGTCCATAAGAAGCTATTTGCGCTGTATGGGTTTTCGAGACGGCGTTGGGGGCCGGCGGGGGTGGCGGCAGGCACGGACGGCGATTTTTTCACCGGAAATCCGCCGTCGTTTCACGAAACTTGCGCGCCGGACGCGCCCGGTCCTGTTTCAGGGCGCGGCTCTCCCCGAAACTTGCACTCCGCTCCTCACCGCTCCGCGCTCAAAATTGAAACTTACGCGGCCGGCCTTTTGGCTCGAACGCTCCCCACCAGCGACCTCATCAGTTCCGGCCGATTCTCTTCCACGCGCCCGACGGCCAGCGCCAGCATCACGATCAGCGCCAGCGAACACCTCAGCCGCATCTTCTTCATGCCCCGAATCCAGTGCCTCTCGAACCCGAACGACACGTCAAGACGGCTGTTCACCCGCTCCACCGCCGTCCGTTTCTTGTACTCGTTCTTGAACGCCTTGCTCGAACGCGCCAGCGGCACGAATATCCTCCTGTCCAGCTCCAGCGGAACCCTCGCCACGCGCCCGAACTCCCCGCTGCTTCCTCCCCCGCATTCCCCGCGCCCCGCGCACTCAAGCCCGTACGCCGCCGCCGGACACCGGTACTTCAAACACTCGCGCCCCTTCTCGAACCCCTGGTATGCCATCTCCCGCTCCAGCCCCGTCGCCGGACAGACGCAGTACACCTTCCCTTTCTCGTCGTACACTATGTTGTCCGCCGCGTCGGGATTCAACAGCCGCGTCTCCTTCTCCTTCCATACCTCCCGGTTGTCTATCACCGGACGTATCCCGTATCCGTCCCAAAGCCTCCGGTTGTTCCCGGCCGAGTCGTATCCCTTGTCCCCGATCATCGTCCGCGCGCCCTCCACCAGTTCGGGATGATTCTCCTTCAACGCCTCCATCATCGGCAACAGCCGCGTCGTATCGCTCGCGGACGCCCGCGTCACCTCGTACGCCACCGGCAGCTCGTACTCCGCGTCCACGATAAGATGCAGCTTGAACCCGAACCATTCCACCGTCTTCTCCCACAAGCTCCCGTCCTTGCGCTTCCCCTTGTACGTCTTCTTCCCGGTGTCGGCGTCGAACTCCCCCCGACTGTCGGGCGTCTCTTTCGCGCTGCGCCTTCCCGCCGCCGAGGCTATGGCCTTCCCGTCCACGGCCAGATGCTCCCCGAACCCCGGCAGCAAAGCCCGCGCCCGCTCCACGAGAGCCTCGAACATTCCGTCCAACTCCGCCCGATGCCTCATCAGGCTCCGCAGAAACCGCGTGTACGCATGCGCCGGCGGCGCCGCGCCACCGCCCCTCGCCGGATCGAACCCGCACATCTCCCGCAGGTCCGGGTTCCTCAGAAGCTCCCGCCTCAACGACTCCACCGACGGATGCTGGTACACGATCCCCGCCAATACCGAATTCCAGACCGCCCGCACCGGGTAATCGTCACGCCCTCGGCCACGGTCCGACTCCAGAACCCTCATCAACTCCTCGTCCGGCATCGTCTTCAGAACAAGCCGCAGCCGATCCAGATCGTCCAGACCTTCAACCTCTTGCCAACTCAACAGGCTCCGTTGTATATTTACTTTAGCTATTTTGTGTTCCTCCTTCCGGTCGGGTTTGCATCATTATACCCAATCGGAAGGAATTTTTTTCAGTAATAATAATTTTATCGTGATTCCGGGGGTGAATTTTCCCGAATCCCCGCCCCAGAACTCCCTTACCCTCGATTTATTCGGCTCCGCCTGGGGTAAAATGTTTTTCCTCGCACCCGCTATCCCTTGCCTCTATTGCTTTCCTTCTACAACGCAATTAGCTCGAATGTTTGCCTGTTTTTTTGAATTTTAAGGAATATACTAGAATATACCCTTAGTATTTACCCCATAGTTTCATAAAAACATCCCAAAAGGCAAGGGTGAAGGCCTTGA
>CAZMNQ010000140.1:0-1968 GCA_964567695.1 uncultured Bdellovibrionales bacterium | reverse complement strand
AAATAAAGATGGCAAAGTCAATTCGCAAGATTTGGGGATTATGATGTCAAATTGGCAATAGAATTTGGACACATTCAACATTAATGCTTATTTGGTTTGGCATAGGTTTGATTTTGTGTATGAAATAATATGCGGAGTATAAAACAAAGACGCTACATTAAATATGAATATAAAAAAAATGGCTTTACACTCATTGAACTTTTAGTCGTCATTGCTATTATTGGAATTTTGGCGAGCGTAATTTTAGTGAGTTTAAATGATGCTAAAAAGAAAGCGCATGACGCAAAGGAAGTATCTCAATTAAAACAAGTTGCGAAAGCTCTAGAGGCTTATTATGCTTCCGGAGGTAATACTATAAAAGCGTATGAGGATAATAATGGTATTTGCGTGGAGAAATATCAGTCGTGTGGCGGAAATCATTGTGAAGATTGTTCTTCAAGTGCTTCAAAGTGTTTTTTAAAAGAATTGCAAAAAGCGGGATATCTTACACAAGAAAGCGTTTTGGCTATGTTTGGCACATCTCCTGCGGATCATAAATTAAAGTCTTGTTTTTTTATTTGAAGACAAATCCTCAGAGATGGAAATTCGCCACAACGGTGTACAAAAATTATGAAGAATGATGGCGGGAGTAGAGATGATTGTTATGAGGTGGGGAGTGATTTAAATTTTATTCTTTCTAATAAATGTTCCAAGACGGATGATAATTGGTGAGTGATAAAGATAATGGAAATAAAAACAAATTTACTTTGATTATAAAAATACAAAAAACTTCTCATCAAACGAGAAGTTTTTTTTGAAGAAAAATAATAATTCGAATTATTATTTTGTTTTGGACAAAGTTTTGATGCAGCGGGTGCAAACTCTGAGTCTTTCGCCGTCAATTTTTTTAGTTTGCAGATTGATGCCGAATCTTCGCAGAGTGGCAACATTGGAATGACTTCTTTGGTTTCCGCTGCCGGCACTGCGCTCACAAACCTCACATACTTTACTCATATAAAAGTAACTAGTAACTAGTAACTGGTAACCGGTAATAGGATTAAAATTTTTTAAAACCCTGATTACGGATTACGGATTACTGGTTACTTAAAATAGATTGATTATTAACAGAGTTTAGGTTATCATGTAAATACTAATTTGTAAAGTTTTATTATGTTGAATGAAATTGTGTTAGGGATGTTCTTCTTTGTAATCTTGCTCTATTCGGTCATAATTCATGAAGTTTCCCACGGTATTTCGGCTCTCTGGCAGGGTGATTCGACCGCCAAATATGCCGGCCGGTTGAATTTGAATCCCTTCAGTCACATTGACATTTGGGGGTCGATTATCGTGCCAATTTTGATGTATTTGAGCGTGGGTTTTGCCTTTGGCTGGGCCAAACCGGTGCCCTACAATCCCTATAATCTCAAAAATCAAAAATGGGGTCCAGCCTTGGTGGCCATTGCCGGCCCGGCTTCCAATATTCTTTTGGCATTAATATTTGCTTTTGTCGCGAGGCTGATTGATTTGCCGGTGGCCGTGAAATTGGAAATTATCAGGCATGCCACGGAATTTAGCACCATAGCGCCATTGGTGGCTGGCTCACTTTCGGCGATATTTTTTGAAATATGCATCGTGGTGATATTTATGAATGTTTTACTGGCATTTTTTAATCTCATTCCGATTCCACCGCTTGATGGATCAAAATTGTTGTTCGCTGTTTTGCCGATGAAAATTGAAACTTTGGCGATGATGGAGCAATTTGGTTTTGTTTTCCTGCTGTTTGTCATATTCTTTTTTGCCGCTCCTCTAGGCGCTTTTTTGAACATTATGCTGAATTTGTTTATGGGGATTGTGGTATAATGCGGACGGGTTGATCCCGCACTAACTTTGCACTGACTTTCAGTCTTTAGCACAAAGTGCTGTGCAAAGTTAGTGCGGGATTGACACAAAACGCAATATCCTTTATCATTATTTCACTAGGCGAGTTTC
>CAZMNQ010000139.1:0-2006 GCA_964567695.1 uncultured Bdellovibrionales bacterium | reverse complement strand
TAAAGGAGCAAAATTTTACAGGATAAAATGTCTTTGTGGTTCAAAAAATTGTCGAAAATATATAACTGATGATGATTGGAGAATTCCAAAACTGCAAAAAAAATATGACGGATATTTTCAAGGATATTTACAGGAGAAAATTAATAAATTAAAAAACAAAAAATAATGTTTTGTATTGATATACCAGCTCCAATATATTTTATATTTTCCGATTCAATTCCGCAGCTTATTTATTATTCCCACATTCCAACGGCCATAGTTGCTTTATTTATCGGTTTTTTTGTTTATCTGAAAAATAGGAATCTTTTGAGCAAGATTTTATTTTCAATCACCATTGTTTTTTCATTATGGTTATTTTTTAGTTTGATAACTTGGACCAATATTGATAGTCAGCTAATAATGTTTTTTTGGTCGTTGTTCGGAATTTTATATGGTTTAATTTATATTTTAAGTTTTTATTTTGTGTATGTCTTTATAGAAAAAAAAGACATTTCTTTCAGAAATAAAATATTGCTACTCTTGCCATTTTTACCAATATTTTTATTTTCTTCAACGGTATATAATTTAGAAGGTTTTAATTTTGCTAGTTGTGAAGCAATTGAGGCAAGTATTTATTTAAATTATTATCATTTTTCAGGTGTTGCAATTTTTTTATTGATATTAGCTTTTTCTTTTGTTAAATATAGAAAAGCAGAAAAAGAATTTAAAAAACAAATATTATTATTAGCAATTGGCATTGGATTTTTTCTCGTATCTTTTTTTACGACGGGATATGTCGCAAGTTTGTTCGATAATTTTAAACTTGAACAGTATGGTTTATTCGGTATGACCTTTTTTATGGGCGTCTTAGCCTATATGATCGTTAAATTTAAAGCGTTTGATATTAAACTTATTGGAGCGCAAGCATTGGTAATCATACTGATAGTGATTATCGGTTCCCAGTTTTTCTTTATTCAAAACAACACCAATCGAATTTTAACCGGCATTACTTTGGCTTTGGCGGTGGGTTTTGGCTGGTTTTTGATCAAATCCATCAAAACCGAAATCCAAAGAAAAGAAGAACTGCAGACGATGTCGGACGCGCTGGCCGAAGCCAACGACCAATTGAGAAAACTGGACAACGCCAAATCGGATTTTATTTCCATCGCTTCGCACCAGTTGCGCACCCCGCTCACCTCCATCAAAGGCTTTATTTCTCTGCTGTCCGAAGGTTCTTACGGCAAAGTGACTACGCTCCAGCGGGAAACGCTCGATAAAGTTTACCAAAGCAATGAAAGGCTGATCCATCTGGTGGAAGATTTGCTGGATATTTCCCGCATCGAGTCCGGCCGGATGGAATTCCAATTCGCGCCCTGCCAATTAGCCGATCTCTGCCAGGAGGTGGTGGATATTTTTTCCGTTCGGGCGAAAATCAACAAGCTGTATCTGGATTATAAAAAACCCTCCGTGCCTTTGCCGGAAATAACGATTGACGCCGGAAAAGTCCGGGAAGTCATTTCCAATATGGTGGATAACGCTTTAAAATACACGTCCAAAGGCGGAGTGAGCGTCAAAATGGAATTGGCCGAAAGCTCCAATTGCAGGCCTTTAGCCGCCAGGAACGGCCAGGATTCCGATGACCAGGACTCAAGGATCAAAGGGGCGGTTTTGCGTCTGACCGTGGCGGATACCGGCATTGGCATTCCAGTCACTGAATTGCCGTATCTTTTCTCCAAATTTTCCCGCGGCAAGGATATCGGGCGGCTGAACGCCGCCGGAACCGGACTGGGATTATACGTGGGCAAGAGCATGATTGAAGCCAACGGCGGAAAAATCTGGGCCGAATCCGAAGGCGAAGGCAAAGGTTCCCGGTTTATAATGGAATTGCCCATGGAGCAATCCGAGGAAATTTTGGCGAAATGGGGGAAGTAAAATCGGAATGACAAATTTCCAATTTCTAATGACAAATTTTTAAATAAAACAGGTTTTCTTTAGAAAAAAGCTTCCCGGGAGGGGGCTTTTTGGTT
>CAZMNQ010000138.1:0-2009 GCA_964567695.1 uncultured Bdellovibrionales bacterium | reverse complement strand
GGCAGGCAGGGAAACTGCTTCCGCCAGCTGACGGCTCGTGCTGTCTAAATTTCTAGCTTACTCGCTAAAATTTTTAGGGCGGGCATAACGGGATAAAAATTTCTTAACGCTCATAAGCTGAAATTTAGAAACGCACTGCGCTATGGGCGAAATCGTTTTTAAATTTCTATTTTGCACACCCGCCACTTTTTGGCTAGGTCTTTTTGGAAATCAATCTGCGCCTGTGGCAGATATTTTTTAATAAGTTTGGTTAGCTTTGTTTTTTGTTCCGGACTTATTTCTAGTAAGATAGTAACTCGTAACTCGTAACTCGTAACTGACAATGCTAATATTTGTTTTAGAAGTCTTTCATAATGATCTAGCCCTGCGTTGGCGCTGTAGAGGGCGGACTTGGGTTCGTACTTTTTTACATTGGGCAAAGTGGCAGAATAAATTTCTTTAGAGAGATATGGCAAGTTGGCCAAGATTATCATCTTGGAATTTTCAATTTCCCTGCCTACCGGACAGGCAGGCAATTTCCAATTTCCAATGATTGGTTCTAGTAGGTTTCCGTGAATAAATTTTATTTTTTTGGAAACATTATGCGCTTTGGCGTTTTGCTTGGCAATTTGTAATGCTTTGTTAGAAATATCAACCGCAAAATAGTTTAGTCCCGAGTACTCGGGATGGTTTTTAGCGATTGAAATAATAATATTTCCCGAACCAGTACCAACATCAATGATATTTGATGTTTGTTCCTTGATGTTTGTTCCTTGAATTGCGAGTTCAACGAGCAATTCCGTTTCTGGCCGGGGGATGAGGGTATTTGGCGTAACTTTGAAAGAAAGTCCGTAGAACTCTTTGTAGCCCAAAATATAAGCCAAGGGCATATGATTGGCCCTTCTGGCGATAAATGAGTCTATTTTAGCAATTTGGGCTCCTGTGGGCTTGTGTTCAGGATGCGTCAGCACAAATTCCCGCGATTTCTTGAGAATATGCGCCATAATCAAATCCAGATCTAAATGGTCGATTTTTTGGAAATATTTTTTTTGTAAATCAGCTAAAGTTTCAATTTTCATGATATTTTTTTAATCCAGCGGACTTTTGATGTTTTGTAAATTATTATTGGCAACCTTAGTATAAATTTGCGTAGTTTCCAGCCGTGAGTGCCCCAAAAGTTCTTGAATATAGCGGATGCTCGTGCCAGCTTCCAAAAGGTGAGTAGCAAAAGAATGTCGCAGGCTGTGGCAAGAAACTTTCTTGGCGATGCCAGCTGTTTCTGCGGCTCTTTTGATGATTTTTTCGGCGCTTTCCGAGGTCAAATGTCCATTTCCTTGAGCGCCGGTAAACAAATAATCACCTGGTTTTTTAAGTAATAATTGCTTTTTTAAAATTGGAATCAACTTTTCTGATAGAAGAGTGCAACGATCTTTTTGTCCTTTGCCTTGTCGTACCATGATTATTTTTCTATCTAAATCAAAATCACGCATATGAATTTTAATTGTTTCGCTGACTCGCAATCCGGCGGAATACATAAGGGAGATCAAGAAATTATGCTTAGGATTGGTTGTTTTCGCTAGCATTCGTTCAATTTCTTCCTTACTTAACACAGTCGGTAAATAATTGGTTTTCTTGGCGCCCTTTATATCAAAAAAGAATTTTCTTTTAAGAATTTCTCGATAATAAAACTTTAAAGCATTGAGTGCAATATTTAATGTAGAATTAGCACAATTGCGATCCTTCAGAGATATTAAATATTGGCGGATATCGTCATTGCTGACAGATCTTGGGCTTTTTTGGATAAATTCTAAAAAAAGCTTATTGTAAAGTAAGTAAGACTTAATGGTTTGCGGACTAAAACCGCGGATGCGCAATTCTTGCTCCAGATTGTACAAAGGCTCCCTCTCCCGTGTTGTCGTTTTTTTATTTATATGATAATCTGTATTCATAGAATAGTTATGATTACATTAAAATCATAACATAGTCTTGTATGTAAGCCAATAACTTAATGAATATAAATAAAACTAGTT
>CAZMNQ010000137.1:0-2051 GCA_964567695.1 uncultured Bdellovibrionales bacterium | reverse complement strand
AGTTGCACAAAAAACAATAGCAGTGTAAAATTGATAGGTAATTAAATAAGCGAAAAATAATGGACGAAATAAAAGAAGAAGTTGCTTCTCAGGTGCCTCAGTCTTCTCAGGTGTCGGGAGTCAAAAAAATGTTAGCAAAATGTAAATGTGGTAACAGGCAACATATTATTGCCGGCGTTGTAATCCTGGCTCTAATTATCGCAGCAGGCGTGTATTTTTATAAAACCAAAAAAACTGATGTTGGACTTGAAGGCGCTAAAACCAAGGTTGCGGATTTTGTAAATGGTAATTTGTTGCCACCGGGAATGAAAGCGGAAGTTAAAGAAGCAGTGAAAGAAAGTGATTTATATAAAGTTACTATTATGGTAGGAGAACAGGAGGTCGCTACATATCTGACATTGGATGGCAAGAAATTTTTTCCGGAAGGGATGGACACGACAGTAGAGAAAAAAGAAGTTGCTCAAGCAGAACCGGACAAAGAAATTCCAAAGACTGACAAGCCGGTCGTGGATTTGTATGTGATGAGTTTTTGTCCTTTTGGCAATAAATCAGAGGATACGATGAAACCGGTCTATGACTTGTTAAAAAATAAGGTTGATTTCAATTTCCATTACATCGTGAGCTCAAACGGCGATGAAATCCAATCATTACATGGTCCAAAAGAGGTGGAACAAAATGAACGGGAAGTTTGTGTTCTGAAAAATTATGGAAAAGACAAGTGGTTCGGATTTGTAACCTATGTTAACAAAAATTGTGGTAGCGATGGTGCGTGTTGGGAAGCTGGCGCAAAGGCCTGGGGCATAAATGCGGCCAAGATAACTGCTTGCGTAAAAACCGAAGGTGTTTCTTTGATGAAAGAAAACGAGAAAGTTTCCGGCGAGGCAGGCGCTCAGGGATCACCAACGATGGCAATTAATGGTGTGACTAATAAAACAGTTTACCAATATGGAAATTCTGAAGGCTATAAACAAGTGATTTGCTCGGCTTTTAACACTGCACCGAAAGAATGCGATAAGGTGTTGGCTTCAGCGGCAGCCACTGACAGCACCGCACCAGCTAGTTGTGACACAGCTCCAGCTGCAAACTAAACAAAAGGTGATAAAAACCGCTCTCGCCAAAAATCGAAGCGGTTTTTATTTTGTGCTATAATCTAAATATGGATAATCAAATAATAGACATCTTGATAATCTTTGGGGCGAAGCAGCTACTTTTTTTGATAGCCTTATTTTTGATAGTTTGGTTTTTCCGCCAATCGAAAAAAATGCGCCAGGAAATTTTTCTTTTTGCAATGATTGTTTTGCCATTGACTTATGCGGTAGCAAAAATAGGCAGTTTATTATATTTTGACGCACGACCATTTGTGGTTGGAAATTTTATTCCGCTTTTTTCGCACATTCCCGACAACGGGTTTCCATCTGATCACACTTTGCTGGCCGGTGCTTTGGCGGTTATCACATTTTTTTATAATAAAAAAACAGGCTTGATATTTTTTCTCCTGTCTTTTTTAGTCGGAGCATCTCGCGTGATGGCCGGCGTGCATCATTGGATGGATGTTTTTGGTAGCTTGGTGATTGCGCTGGTTATGGCATATTTGATTCAAAAATTCGTACTGCCATTTTTGCTGGAAACCAAAGCATATAAAAAGTATTTTGTTTAAACATATGGATTTTGCAAAAATTATCCAAGATGGAGAAGATCTGATCAATAAATATTGGCCTATTTATATTAATTGGTTGACCTTGAAATTAGAAAATTATAGTTCTTTTGGAATATTATCTTTTGCGGTGGTTGTCGTCTTTATTCTCGTGTCGTATGTCTGGTTTAGAAATCGGGATTAAGGCTCTGTAACAAAATAACTTATACGATTTCGCACTCATCTTCACATCATCTTTGTTTTAAAAAATTCTCAGAGTATCCCGATACACTTTCAAATTTTTTAAAACAAATCTGACGCAAATCTAAGCACGAACTTGCACAACTTATTTTGTTACAGAGCCTTAAAATCATTTGAATTGATTCTTCTTTCTGATTGTAATATAATCAAAAGAATC
>CAZMNQ010000136.1:0-2064 GCA_964567695.1 uncultured Bdellovibrionales bacterium | reverse complement strand
CTACAGCCTATCCACCTGAGCAGTTACCAAAAAGAATAGTCGGTAATCCACGATTTGTCAACTACAGGTAAATCATGGATAAGATCTTGCGGGGTGATTTTATTTATGATAAAATTTCAGCAGGAATGCAAGAAATCAGTGTGGGTAAGGTGAACCATGCCATTGTTAATTTCAATATCAAAAGGTTTTTCAAAGAGCATATTGCTATTGTTTTTATTAATAGCATTCATGCAAATCAATGCTGCTGATTGTGCTGAGCAAACTTATTACAGTATCCATCTGGCATCTTTCAAAAATCTCAGGAATGCCAATGCATTTGTTAATAAGCTCAAAATAAAAGAGAAGGTAGTTTTCTGGAAAGAAACCGATATCCCGGGAAAAGGCATATTTTATAGAGTGTACCTGGGCAAATATAGCAATGAAGCCGAAGCTTTTGAATTCTGGGAAAAATTAAAAAAAGCCGGCGTAGTAAGTTACTACGGAATACCACTGCTGTCCGGTTAAGATTTTTGGAATATAAGTTAACTTATTGAAAACATATCATATATTGACGAAATCGAAAGGGATCGATTTGAATTTGCTCTAAGCCTGGATTCATGGTTTTTTCGCAGAAAAAAAATGCGAAAGGAGCCTCACCATGAACCAAGGCCAAACTATTTTCTCTCAGATAATCGATTTCCTGCCACAGAAAAAATTTCGTCAATGTGTCAATCGGTATAGCGGTAATTACCGTATACGTTCTTTTACATGCTACGATCAATTTCTATGTATGGCTTTTGCTCAGCTGACCTACCGTGAGAGTTTGCGCGATATCGAATGCTGTCTGCGAGCCATGCGAGAGAAACTTTACCATATGGGTATAAAGGGTAAGGTCTCGCGTAGCACGTTAGCCGATGCCAACGAAGTCCGAGATTGGCGGATATACAGCGACTTTGCCCAAATTTTGATTCATGAGGCCCGAGGTCTCTATGCTGAAGATGATTTTGGCCTTGAATTGAAAGAGACCGTCTATGCTCTTGATTCATCGACTATTGACCTATGTCTTTCGGTTTTTCCATGGGCTCGATTTCGTAAAACCAAAGCAGCCATAAAGTTGCATACGCTGCTGGATTTGCGTGGAGATATTCCGACATTCATTTGGATCACTGACGGCAAGGTTCATGATGTTAATGTTCTCGATCATCTTATTCCGGAACCCGGTGCAATCTATATCATGGATCGTGCCTATTTGGACTTTCAACGACTTTACCAGATGAATCAATGTTTGGCTATATTTGTAACGCGTTCTAAAACCAATACAGGGTTTCGACGTTTATATTCACAAAAAGTCGATAAAACCACCGGCGTTATATACGATCAAATAGTTTTACCAACGGGGTTTTATGCAAAAAAAGATTATCCGGCCAAGCTGCGTCGCATAAAATATTTCGATGACGAAAAAGGAAGAACATTTATTTTTCTTACCAACCAATTCACGCTTCCGGCGTTAACTATCGCCGAGTTGTATCGTTACCGTTGGCGAGTGGAAATATTTTTCAAATGGATCAAACAGCATTTGAGAATCAAAAAATTCTTTGGCACATCTGAACATGCCGTTAAGACTCAAATATGGATTGCGATATCGACGTATGTTCTCGTTGCCATAATGAAAAAACGGATGAAAATCGACTTGACTCTCTACACTATTTTACAGATTTTAAGTATATCTCTGTTTGAGAAGAAGCCCATTTATCAAGTATTGACAGAAAGCGATTACAAAAACGAAATTACTAGCACCCATATCCAACTGAAATTATTCGACTGTTAACCGGACACTACTGATGGAATACATAAGTTCAATGAATTAATTTTTCCCCAAACGGCCAAGGGAAGTCGCATGTCAACTGAGCCGCAAGCGGCAATCAAGGGTCGTTTTATAGACAACCGCGATGGTACTGTTACGGACACAAAAACGAACTTGATGTGGATAAAAAATGGTTGGAGATTAGATTTTGTTTCAGCAGTTACCTGGTGGGAGGCAATAAAAAAATGTGAAACCTTCCGATTGGGGGGCCATAGCGACTG
>CAZMNQ010000135.1:0-2087 GCA_964567695.1 uncultured Bdellovibrionales bacterium | reverse complement strand
ACACTTATCCCTGTGATTCTTATAAGCTGGAAACGTTTAGTTTTAGAAACGGAGGCTCCATAGGGTCTTTGGATGAGTTGTTTTTCCTTTCGCCTCATGGGGAAATTTATACCAATGGAAATAATAACTCTACCAGCTTTCCGGTAAAAATCACCTTATCTAAAGACAGTGCAACGCTGACCGATATTATTCAAATCGATAAATCCGGAAGAATATACTAGAGAAAAAAATGCCTCAATACAAAAAAAAGATGTTTCAAAAAGCGGGGTTTACTCTTATTGAGCTTCTCATAACCATTTTCCTTGTCTCGGTGAGGCTGGTTGGCATCCTCGCTTTTTTCAACGCGAGTCTTCAGAGCAATTCCGAAGCCAAAAACGAACTGATCGCAGCGGGTCTGGCGCAGGAAGAAGTGGATTTGGTGCGAAATATTGTGGATCACAATTATCTTAATGGTAGTGATCCTTGGTATTATGAACTTAGCAAATCAGATGCGTCAGACACTTCATGGTGCACAGGTGTTGATAGAGAGATTTTCTTTGGGGACGGTTTTAAATGCCATTCCAAGGCGAAAGCGGCGGTTGTATGTTTTTATAAAAATGACGGTTATTATTATCAAAAAAACAGTAACTGTCCCAGCGGCACTTCCTATGAAACTGGTTTTTCGCGAAGTTTGAGCATAAGCGGCTACGATGCGAATAATTCAGGGGGGGCTATAAATCTGGATGATAAAGACTGCCTAAAAGTTACCGCCACCGTTACATGGAACAGCAGGACAACCCAAGCGCAAGATATAATTTGCGAACCAAGGCAATAATTAATTTGAAAATTTAAAATTAATGCATTTGGAATTGATTCAAAATTTGAAATTCAAAATTAAAAATTCCCGCAAGGGCTTCACTCTCATTGAGCTAATGGTCGCTATTTTCATTTTTTCCCTCATCACAGTCGCAATTGTTTCCGTTTTTGTTTCCACAGTGACGTCTTACGGAAAAGCCAAAGCGATTAAGACCGTGAAAGAAAACGCCGAATTCGCGATGGCCTCCATTGCCAAAGACGTGCGGATGGGGAAAATTGTAAATCCTTCAGCCGGTTATTCGGTCGGTTCTTTAAAGCAATATCTGATGATCTCAAGAAACAGGGGAGGAAAAGTATGCTATTATCTCGATAGGACAGCGGGTTCATCATACGTGGGCGTGATCGCGGGAGTGGCCAATGACGCGATTGCCTGTCCGAATCCGTTAAGTTCAACATATGATAAAATAATGGACCTGTCCGGAACAGGAATGAATTTTGGTTCAACGGCCGGATTCTATAGCTGTCCGACTGATATGAGTACTGCGGAATCTCCTTGTCTGGGGCCTGTGGCTGAAAAAGGGCGCGGCTGGGTGGAAATCAACCTCAACAGCGTGTCGGTTGCCGGAAAAGAAATGGAAGCCGACCAGATCAATGTCCAGACAATTGTTTCCTCGCGTGATTATGGCTGGGAGGAAATATAAGTTAAATTAAAAGTTAAAAATGAAAAATGAAAAATTAAGGTGTCTCACTTTACTCGATGATTTTTTATATAAATAGTCAATGCGCGAAGCGCATACCAAAATTTTGCATTTTTACTTTTTCATTTTTAATTTTATCATGATTAGCTTTTATCTTAATAAGTAAGCATCAAAACTATGCAAAAGCAAAAAAAGACCAAAATCAAGTCCGGTTCCGCTCTTCTTCTCACCACCATACTTCTTTTCGTCATCCTCTCTATGGTAGTGAGCCTCACTTATGTAACGGTAATGGAGCAGAAAATGAGTTCGAAAACCAAAAGCTCGGTCGGCGCCTTCTTCAACGCCGATTCCGGTGTCGAATGGGCGCTCAACAAAATCGCCAATTCTTCGGGAGCCAATATCTCCAATGTTTTCTCGGGATTTGCCGGAAACAAGTATCCCTGTCCCAGCGGCTTCAACTGTGATGTATATTTCTTGGATGAAAATGGAAAAGTTATCATTGCCGATGCTCCCCTGGAAAATATCAAAGCCGTCCGTTCCGTCGGCACCCAAGGCGGAGAAACCCAGCGGGCGATCGAAGCGGCTGTGGCGGCG
>CAZMNQ010000134.1:0-2138 GCA_964567695.1 uncultured Bdellovibrionales bacterium | reverse complement strand
TAATGTTTATAGTGATATATTAACACTAGCACAATATCTTGTCAATTACTACAAAAACAGGGAAATTCCCTGCCTTTTGAATTCTAAATTATGTATTTTTAAACAAGCTAGATATCTTCCTCATCAATCCCCAACATTTTTGCCTCGCCTTCTCTTTTCTTTTGAAAGCCTTCCGCAAAAGATACTTCTTTGCTTTTTTCTCTTTCTGCTTTTATTTCCGCCTCACTTTTTATCTTTTTAGGTTCTCTAGCTGCCAATCCACTCCGCACATCATCTATTTCATTGGCCATTCCGTTTATAATTTGATTTAAGCCTTCAATCTTTTCTTTACTCATACAGCTAATCTCTTCGCCTAAGACAAAATTAGTAAAATCAAAGCCCCCAGTTGGTGAGCTACTGCCAATTTCAATTTTTTGCATCTTGGCCGCCGCCATCTTTCTATCTATATGCGCCTTCAAATTATTATAACCTCCAAATTTATTTATAAGCTCGAGTGTATAGCTGGGCTCTTGCGATTTGTCACCCACTGGCCTTGGCTGAAAAATTTCTCTTGAATTCATATTTTTTAACTTAATTTATTCACAAAACTACACATCCAAACTTCTTAATTTAGCCACTCGTTCCTCAATCGACGGATGCGTCATAAAAAGTGAAGATATTTTTTTACCTTTGAAAGGATTGGTAATATATAAATGCGCCGTGGCGCGGTTGGCCGCTTCCAATGGCTCTTGATCGGCAGAAATTTTTTCTAGAGCGCTGGCCAAGCCTTCCGGATAGCGGGTGAGCAGAGCGCCCGAAGCATCAGCTAAAAATTCTCTTTTTCGTGAAATGGCCAATTGCATCAAAACCGCCGCAATGGGTGCCAAAATTGAAAGCACGATAGCTAAAACTATCAAAATAATTTGCAATTGTCCGCCACCTTCACTGTTGTTGTCACGCCTTCTGCCGCCCCAAAAGGCCCAATGACGAAACCAATCTGCCAAGAGTGTTACGAAACCTACTAAAATAACTACGACCGTAGAAAGCAAAATATCCCGATTGCCGATGTGAGAAAGTTCGTGCGCGATCACGCCCTCCAGTTCGTTCTTCTCTAATTTCGCAATAATGCCAGTGGTGAGACAAATCACGCCGTGCTGCGGATCGCGACCTGTGGCAAAGGCATTGGGCGCGCTGTCGTCGATGATATAAATTTTCGGCACCGGCAGTCCCGCCGTGATGCACAAATTTTCCACGATGTGATAAATTTCCCGA
This sequence comes from uncultured Bdellovibrionales bacterium, assembly GCA_964567695.1. Lineage (GTDB taxonomy): Bacteria > Patescibacteriota > Minisyncoccia > Moranbacterales > UBA2206 > UBA2282. The sequence goes on along the minus strand of CAZMNQ010000134.1, from coordinate 887 downwards.
CCGTTGTCATGCGTTAATTCCTTAGCACTGCTCATCGCCAGCACAATCTTATCGCTCCACCAATAGGAAGCAAAGCTCATCACAATCGAAAAAATCACGGCGATATACAAAATTGCAGTATTATTCATCGCCCCCGCAAAAACATAGCCCACGCCAATTACAAAAACCAAAAAGCCGGTGATATAAACCCAGGTCAAACGCACATTTCGATCCGCTTGCGTATATAAAGTCGCCATAATTTCAGAACCACAGATTCACACATGAATATAAAATTTTAGTTCAATGAAATCAAGTGTGCTCAGTGATAATCAGCGGTTAGAATTCAACTTTCACATTTTCCCTCTCCCCTTCGCCCGCCTCAAAAAATTCCCGCTTGGTGAAATGCAACATTCCAGCAATCATGTTGTTAGGAAAAACTTCAATTTTAATATTGAAATCTCGCGCATTGCCATTGTAAAATCTTCTGGAAGCCTGAATCTTGTCTTCGGTGTCAGTCAATTCTCTTTGCAACTCCAAAAAGTTTTGATTGGCTTTCAGGTCTGGATAATTTTCTGATACGGCAAACAAAGTTTTCAGTGTTCCGCTCAGCATGTTTTCTGCTTCTGCCTTTTCATTGGTTGAGCCGGCATTCATGGCGCGAGTTCTAGCTTCTGTAACCTTTTCAAAAACTTCTTTTTCGTGTGTCGCATAACCCTTCACAGTGTTAATTAAATTCGGAATCAAATCATATCGTCTTTTGAGTTGCACATCAATATCACTCCAAGCTTCGTCCACGCGGTTTTTCAAAGTAATCAGTCCGTTGTAGGTGCCGATGATCCAAATAATCACTGCCGCCAGTATGATTAATAAAATTAGTCCAATGCCCATAGTATTTTTCTTAAATAATT
>CAZMNQ010000133.1:0-2230 GCA_964567695.1 uncultured Bdellovibrionales bacterium | reverse complement strand
ATTACTCTTACAGGAGTAAAATGGACATTGAAACTTAATTGTTCAGTGGTTTAATCAATAAATTATAATAGTTTTAAGTATGAATAAAATATATCAAAAGCGCCCATATTATCTCGAAAAAATCATTCCCTTTATTGGAACTGACCTTATTAAAGTTCTTATTGGTCAAAGACGCGTTGGCAAGAGTTATATTCTATTCCAGCTGATAGATGAAATTATAGCCAAAGATAAGAAGGCAAATATAGTTTATATAAATAAAGAGGAGAATGAGTATGACGCGATTGTTAATTATCGCGATTTAATTGTTTATGCTGAAAAACGCATAATTGCCAATGTCAATAATTATTTGTTTATTGATGAAATCCAAGATATAGAAAATTTTGAAAAAGCATTGAGGCATCTTTTTGCAAAAAAAACATTTGATCTGTATTGCACCGGTAGCAACGCGCGATTGCTTTCTTCTGAAATTGCCACAGGACTATCCGGCCGCTATATTGAAATTCCTGTGCGCACTTTGTCGTATCAAGAATTTCTGCAATTTCAAAAATTGCCGTCTGGCGAAGAATCATTGATGAAATATATTCGCTATGGGGGATTGCCATTCATTACTAATCTGAAACTTACCGATGAGATTGTGTATGGTTATTTACAAAGCATATATAATACAATTATTTTGAATGATGTAGTCGCGAGATTTAAGATTAGAAATATTAATTTTTTGAAGCGTCTCTTAGAATATTTGGCGGACAATATTGGGTCATTGGTTTCCGCTAACAGAATTAGCGACTTCTTGAAATCACAAAAAATCAAGACTACGCCTAATATTGTTTTGGATTATTTATCCTTTTTAACTTCCAGTTTTATCATTAGAGAAGTCAATCGAGCAAATGTTAAAGGTAAAAAGATTTTTGAAATTAATGAAAAATATTATTGGGAAGATTTGGGAATAAGAAATTCTTTGGTTGGCTATAAGGCGACAGAGATTGGGTAAATGTTGGAAAATTTGGTTTTTTCTCATCTATTGCGATTGGGATTTGCGATTCATGTTGGTCAATTGGGAAATAAGGAAATTGACTTTGTGGCTGAAAAAGAAGGAAAAAAAATATACATACAAGTAGCTTATTTGATAAATGACAGTGCGACCAAGGAAAGAGAATTTGGAAACCTGCTAGCCATCCCGGATAATTATCAAAAAATTGTGGTTTCTATGGATAAAATTATTGGCAGTGATTATCAAGGCATGAAATATTATCAAATTATCGATTTCTTGTTAAATGATAAATTATTAGAAATGTGATAAATTACATTGTATTTTTGACTCTATAATGATAAAATTGATTAGTAAAAAAGAGCATCAAATGATAAAGTCCAAAATTAAAATCATGAAAGATAACATCGCCATAAAAGTCGACCATGTGAGCAAAACCTTCCGCATTCCTCACGAAAAGGTGACCAGTCTTCGCAGTGCGGCGGTGGGAGTTTTTAGTCGGAAAAAGGGATATGAGGAGTTTAAGGCACTTGATGATGTGAGTTTTGAGGTGAAAAAAGGAGAATTTTTTGGCATCATTGGCAGAAACGGTTCGGGAAAAAGCACGCTTCTCAAGGTTTTGGCGGGGATTTATCAGGCCGATAGTGGCAAAGTCGAGATTGATGGCCTCATATCGCCATTTTTGGAACTGGGCATTGGCTTCAATTCCGAGCTTTCCGGCCGTGACAATGTCTATCTGAATGCTACCGTGCTGGGGATGACAAAAAAACAGATCGACAAAAAATTTGATGATATTGTGAAATTCTCAGAACTGGAAAGGTTTATCGATCAAAAGCTCAAAAACTATTCCTCGGGCATGCAAGTCCGCTTGGCTTTCTCCGTGGCCATCCACGCCAATCGCGAGATTTTGCTGATGGATGAAGTGTTGGCGGTTGGGGACACGAATTTTCAAAGCAAATGCCTCACGGAATTTAATCGCTATAAGGAGCTGGGCAAGACTGTTGTTTTGGTAACGCATGATATTGCGACTGTGCAGAGATACTGTGATCGCGCAATGCTGGTGCGTAATGGAAAAGTTATTAAAATCGGGAAAGCTGAGGATGTCGGTAATGCCTATGTTTATGAAAATATGTCCGATGAAGAAAAGAGAATTAACGAAGATGAAAAGCAGAAATTAATTTGGGCGGAAAAAGAATTGAAAAATATGAAAGGTAAGGAATTGGAGGATGAAAAGAAAAGAAT
>CAZMNQ010000132.1:0-2256 GCA_964567695.1 uncultured Bdellovibrionales bacterium | reverse complement strand
GTGGTGGTATCATCCAAATCAAATGATCGCAAACCATCTTCAAGACCATTTATATCGTGAGAGGCAATCTCGGCAATGATATTTGGTGCAAGGTCATGTCCAAATTTTTCAGTAATTTTTCTTGTTGTAGTTATAGATTGTAAATTAATTCCCTGATCCATAAACTGCTTCACCTGCTTTAAGTCGTACATTTTCAGGGCCTCGGTCATGCCGTAAAAACTCTTACCGGCCAAATCGGCTACTTCATCGAGCGATGCTTCACATCCGGAAACAGAAAGTATATTCCCGACTTTCATCATAGATTCAAGTTTTTGTTTTGCTTCCCAATCTTGTCCTTTGGCCTTTTCAACTAAATCATGCACGACTTTTAGATCCTCACGTGTTGCTCCACGAGCTCCCGCAATAATATCAGCTAAGGCAAATTCGGTAATACTTTCATCGCTCATTCCTAGACGCATCATTTTATGCCCACGCTTTATAGCCCCAAGAGGTGCATAATTAATCCAGTCAACAATACCTCTAAGCGGTTTACTATTATAATCACCACCGGTATGGTTTATCTTAAAATGCAAATCTAATGCTTTTTGAGCAAGACTTTTTCTTTTCTCATAACGCTCATTGACCACCACCTGTCTTTTTTCCAAATCAGCTAACAATTGTTCAGGTGTTCTTTCTTGAAGGCGTGCGACTTCGGCTTCATAGTCGGCTCGTATACTGGCGATGGCACTCTCATGACGGGCTGTCACTGATTGCAACTGTAGATCTCTTTCTTCTTCAGGAAGATTAGCTTTTTCTATTTCAGTTTTGGATTTTTCAAATTTATGATTAAGCCTTTCAGTTTCTCTTTCAATCCATCCTTGTTGTTTTTGAACAGCAAAGCCATTTTCTTTCGTGGTAAACTCCTGCTTCTTTTCCTGATCATAGCCTTCCTTCAAAAGCTTGACCTCTTCTTGTAATCTTTTATGCTCGGGGGCATATCTATTATCGCCAGACTTCCCAATAAAACGATCTATGTGTTCAAAATTTGTTTCCTGAATTTTATTTCTCATTCCACGCATCTGACGCATAACCTTGTGGCCAAGCTGTCCAGCGGAAATAGCTTCTTTGAAACCAGCACTATAAGGAGAGTCAGACACATTGACTACACCGTTATACTCGTACGCTCCCTCAAGCTTTCTGGCCATTGAAAGGACAGCCTTGTGTTCTAATTGTTCATCGGTTAATTTTTCTTTTTCGTATTTTCTTTGAACGTATGTGAGACATTTTTTATAAAGATCTCCTAAGTCAGTATACTGCCCTAAAGAACCCTCTTGTATGCCAGAATAGTATCCAAATAATTCAACAGCACTTTTTATTTTTGTGGCTTGACCAGAAGTTTTTGCAGCTTTTTCTACAGAGCTTTGATTGATTCTCTTTGTAGCGATCTTGATTGCACCCATTTCTGGAGTTCCTTGCATTGATGCATACAGCATGTCTCTCCACATACCAAGACGAATGGTTTTAGGGGAGGCGTTTGACGCATCAATTGGGTATTCTTTTTCTACTTGCACATACTCACGCTTTTTGTCATCCCATTCCGATTTGGTCTGCTTCTTATTCTTAGTTGCTTTACCAGTCACAAATTTTTGATAAAAATCCAAACGATTCGCTAAATATCGATATGATCCTTCTTGGCCAGAATAATCTTTAATACAAGAGACTGCATCTCCCAACGACATAGTTCTCAAAATTTCTAACCGCTCAATGCTATCTTTGGTTTCGCTAAATTTTTTTATTTTTTCATCGTCCGAAACTCTTTTGTCGCCCTCCAAATAAGTGAGTAGCTTTTCAAAACTACGACGATCAGGAGTCATTCCTTCTTCTCCTTCCAGTGGGGTTTCTAAATCAAGAGCTTTTCGCCATTCGCTTGGATGAGAAATTCCAGCATCTTCCAATTCTGATTGGATATGCTCTTTCGGGTTCATTGATTGTTCAAAATGTCTTTCGCTCATATTTTTTGTGTCTTATATTTTCATTTTAGCAGAGGGGGGGGTAATGGCAATACTAATTTATTAAATATTCAACACGAACTCCCAATGCTTTGGCAATTTTTGATAATGTTTCAATTGTAGGATTCGGATTTGCACTTGACTCTACCGTTACGACTGTATTAAGCGACAAATCAGCCAATTTAGATAATCGATCCTGCGAGATACCTTTTTCTTGGCGTATGTTCTTAATGTTTTTAGCTATCTTTGATTGTGAACTTTCATTTGA
>CAZMNQ010000131.1:0-2296 GCA_964567695.1 uncultured Bdellovibrionales bacterium | reverse complement strand
GCAGGCAGGTTTTCGTCCACTTTCTTTGCTGCCAAAGAAAATGGACACTCTGTAAACAAAAAAACTCCTGACGGAGTTTTTTTTAAGTTTAGATTATGAAGCCGAGTTTTTTCTTAACCTCGTTGAGTTTTTGTTGGGCGAGGGGACGAACTTTGGCGGCGCCGGCTTGTAAAATTTCCAGGACTTTGGCGTCGCTGATAGCATTTATTTTTTCTTGTAAGGGTTGCAGAAAATTTACTATTGTGTCAGCGAGACCGGTTTTGAAATCAGAATATTGTTTGCCAGCATACATTTTTTCAATATCTTGGGGAGTTTTTTCTAAAAGCAAAGAGTAGATATTAATCAAATTTTTGAGAGCTGGTTTGTCATCACGATAAACTATTTCACTGCCGGAATCGGTGACGGCTTTTTTAATTTTCTTGCGGATAACTTCTTCGCTGTCAGTCAGGGCGATATAGTTATATTCTGATTTGGCGGATTTAGACATTTTTTTGGTTGGGTCATCCAAAGCCATAATACGCATACCCTCTTTTTTTATAAAATGCTCCGGCACGATAAATGTTTCACCAAATTTTTTGTTGAAGCGGTTAGCCAGCGTTCGGGTAATTTCAATATGTTGCAATTGGTCTTCACCGACTGGCACAACTTCAGTATTATATAAAAGAATATCGGCCGCCATCAAAACTGGATAGTCAAAGAGTCCAACGCTAGAGCTTTCGCGGCCTTCTTTTTGGGACTTGTCCTTGAACTGGGTCATTTTTTCCAGTTCAGGAATTTTAGCAATCGTATTTAAAATCCAAGCCAATTCAGAATGTTCTGGAATGTGGGATTGGATGAAAATGGCGGATTTTTTCGGGTCGATGCCGGAGGCTAGATAGATTTTGGCGATTTCCAGAGTTTTCTTTTTCAGAGCTTCCGGATCTTGGGGCACAGTGATGGCATGCAGATCGACCACGCAAAAAATCGAATCAAATTCGTCTTGCAGTTTGACCCAGTTTTTGATGGCGCCTAGGTAGTTGCCAAGATGTAGGTTTCCACTCGGCTGTATGCCGGAAAAAATTCGTTTATTCATAACTTAATATTATAGTATTTTGGCCTGTTTGGCAAAAGTTAAATTAAAAACGGACTGGTTAGGTTCGTTTTTGCAGTTGATAAAAATTGTTATAAAAATCGTTATTTAGCTCTGCTGACCTTGCATTTCTTGGTGGATTGTTCTGATATGGGAATAGATGTCCAGCATTCCGTAGGTTAAAAATAGATAGCCGGCTGTCCAAATTAGGTCAATATAGGTGTAGGGCTTGATATCTTCCGTATAGGGAATGTTATATATCGCGAAAAGTATACCAACCAGGAACAATAAAAATCCCAGGATAACGGTTATCCAGAAGGCTGAAAATTTTCCGCCTAGGTAGGCGTGAACCATCAGGAGTGCGAATAAAGAACTGATAATTAAGATTAAATCTACCACTCCATAACTCATTGCGATAATATTAGATAAGAGATCAACGCTTGGGTCGTAGGCTAGATAAATTCCAAAATACAAGACAATTATTGATAGAACCAAAGTTAGTGAAAGACTCAGCGCAATTAGAGATTTCTTTATTTGATGCAGTTGAATCTGAGCTTTTTTGAATTCCAGATATAAGCCCGCTAAAATGAGTGGATAACCAAGTAGAAAAAAAACATCGGCGATTGATGGGAAGGGATCAATGCCCAAAATATTTTTGTACACAAACCAAATAATTTCTCCTATAGTCAAACACGCAAAAGCGAGTGTGATGGCCAGCAAAGATTTTCCGGTAATGCTTTTAAGACCATATATTTTGGTTGCCAGCAGACCGGAGATGGTTGCAAAAATCGGGAAAAGCAAGAATAATGATTGATTTAAAACCGCTTGTTTTTCGCTTCCAAAAATGTAAAAGATTGAAATTAAGATGAACGCTAAGATGAATAAAAAAAGTTTCAGTTTCATAGATCTTTTCTTAATTTATTAAGTTCTTCTTGCGTTTTTTCTTTTCCTAAATATTCTGTAAACAATTTTTCTAGCGCAAGCAGGATAAAATCATCCGGCTTATCCTTGTGTAAATAAGCAAAAGCTTCCGCCGTGCTATGACCGAAGTATTTAATGATTGTTTCTGAAATTTCTTTTTTAATAACTCGTTCATAAGTTTGTTTTTATTATCGCTTATTTAGAATAGCTTGTAAACCGTTTTTATCCACAGGCTGAATATTTTGCACAAAAGGACGATTGTTTTTAAATTAAAAAAATTTGTGATATAATCAGATAAACATATGA
>CAZMNQ010000130.1:0-2299 GCA_964567695.1 uncultured Bdellovibrionales bacterium | reverse complement strand
AGTCCCATTTGCGAAAGCCATCAACGAGGATCACTAGATCATCGGCAAACCTAGCGTAAGTTTATTACAAAACCAGTAGTTTTTTTCTAATCAGGGACCGCAAACATTTTATTTTCTAGTGTTTGCGGTTTTTTTGTTTCAAGAAAATCTGTATACACTGATTAAAATAGTAATTTAATCTATTTTGTGCTTATTTTAGTTGATTTAATAGTTTGTATGTATTATGTATACACTGCTTTTATGGCGTCTATCCAATCCAAAATTTCCAGGGGTAATAAATATTGGTACATTGTCGAGTCAAAGCGGGTTAATGGTAAGCCCAGACCTATTGTCCTTGAATACCTTGGCAAGCCTGACGATCTCCTCAGGCGCCTCAGGGGACTCGCCGATTCGATAAAAATAAAAAGCTATTCTCATGGTGCTGTTGCAGCTCTTTTAAATATTGCAGCAGAATTAGACATCGTTCCCATTATCAATAAATACATAAACTCGCCAAGATCGTACACCGCCAAAAAGCCTCTTCGTAATAATTTAACCGCCGGAGCCACTTATTTGCTTGGTTCGATTGGTCGTGTTTGTATGCCAACCAGTAAATTATCCTGGTGGCAATGGGCCAAAGAGACATCATTGCAATATCTTTTGAGTGCTGCTTTGAGCAAGATTGACAGCCAGCATTTTTGGGATCTCATGGATGCCCTGCCAGAAGATGCCATTGAAAAAATAGAGTGTGAGATCTTGCAGAAAGTCATGGAAAAATTTGCAATCAGCCACGACAGTTTATTTTACGACACAACTAATTTTTTTACTTTTATTCACACAACAAATTCCAAATGCACAATCGCCCAAAGGGGGAAAAACAAGCAGAAGCGATATGACCTGAGACAAGTTGGGATGGCCCTGGTTGTCACCCGTCAGGATTTGATTCCTTTGTTCCATCATACTTATCAGGGGAATATGAATGATGCGAAGGTCTTTGGCCAGGTTATCAAAAAAATAAAAACGAGAATGGAAACACTTGGCCTGGATTTAGAAAAGCACTCGATTGTTTTTGATCGTGGCAACAACTCCAAAGCGAACATGGCCATGATCAAAAAATTGGGTGGTATCCACTATGTTGGGGCATTGACGCCCTATCACAACAAACAACTCATAGCAGATGCCGATGAAAAATATGAAGACATTGATTTAGGCGACGACCAATACATGAGGGTCTATCGGGACAAGAGAGAAATCTGGGGTGAAGAAAGAACAGTGCTGATTTATGTTTCGCGAGGACTCAAATCAGGACAGATCAGAGGAATTTATCAAAACCTGGAGAAAAAAAAGAAACAATTAAAAGAACTCAAAGATGATTTGTTAAATCCCAGGGCAAAATCTAAAACAGAAGAAGGGTTAACAAAAAAAATTCAAGGCATAGTCAAAGGACAGTTTATTACTGGCGTTATTGATTGGCATCTGACTCAAAAACAGGAAGGAAAATTCACACTGGATTTTTCGATTAACGAAAAAAAGTTGCAGGAAGTTGAAGATAAAATGGGCTTTCGCATACTGATGACAGATCGTCATCAATGGAGCAGTGCTGAGATTATCAAAGCGTATCTTGGGCAATCCAAGGTTGAATATGCATTCAAAAATACAAAAAATCCTTACCACATTGCGTTCAGGCCGCAGTTTCACTGGACAGATCAAAAAATTAAGGTGCATTATTTTATGTGCATCCTTGGGTATCTCTTAACAACCCTGGTTCAATACAAGGTAAAATCAAAAAAAGCATTTGAAGGCAATATTGATAATTTATTGGATCGTCTCAACGAAATCAGACTCACAACATTACTCGAGGAATCGGATACCCCTGGACGCATCAAATCGATCCATAAGCTTGAAGAAATGGATGACGAACAACAAAATATAATGCAGGCTTTGGAAATAAATGATTATCATGTCACACGACCAAAGCTTAATGGCCTCAGTGTATACAACTGATTTTTGGCTTATAGCCTTTAACCACAAGGATCAGCGGATAGTTTTTGGTTGCCATATAATAAACTTACGCTAGCCTGGTACAGGGGCGGTCTGCCATATCAACCGCACGGGTCAAGGTAGTCTTCCGCTGTGGGCAATTAGGATCAAGTCCATCTCCCATGGTGAATATCTTGCGCTCGCCGGGTTTGATCACGGGGATGAAATCAAGACCCATTTGTTGAAATAAATTGGGGCCGCCTGCGTTTGCGACTGATGTGAATACTCCTGACATAAAGGCTCCTTTAAAAATTGCTTGGAGAGCATTGACCGCCCGCTA
>CAZMNQ010000129.1:0-2361 GCA_964567695.1 uncultured Bdellovibrionales bacterium | reverse complement strand
TTGCGGCACATTTTGCGGAAATCAAAATATCTCTCTTCGTCTTCGTTATAATATTTAGCTTTTTCATTGAGAGCTTCGGCGATAAACATGCCGTAAACGATATTGGGCCGGTCGATTTTTTGCATCATCTCTTTGGCAAAATAAAAATCCGGCGGAACCAGCCAAGTTTCCAAAGCGCGGTGCAGATAATAACATTCAGACCTTTTTATCAATTCAACCAAATCATCGGCGTATTTTTTGCCGTAGCTGGAAAGAAAGCCGTCGGTAACACAGCCTTGAGTTTTCATTTTCTGAACCGAAAGCGGCCTGGGCCGGAATTGCCATTTTTCTTCGGGAGAATAACGGTGGCGTTTTTCGTGCGGAGGGATTTTAGTATTAGAAATATTTGCAGAAACATCCAAAGCAATATGTGAAATACGAGAAGAAATTATCAAAACTACGGTCGTTAAGATAATCGAGAGGATAATTAAAAGTCCAACTGCCTCAAAAAAAGGCACCGGTTTTTTCCAAAAAGAGACAGTTTTTCTAGGAGTGTATAAATTCATAAAAGCAAGCTTTATGATAGCATAAATTTTTTAAAAAATTAAGACAAAATAAAAATTCCAGTTCAACTGGAATTTTTATTTTGGAGCTGTTTTTACGATCAAGCTCGAACTTTTTTCCAAAATTTAATTTAGTTTCTGCCCTGTTTCTGCACCAGCCAAAGGCTGGTTTCAAACTCCCGAAAAATTTTCCTTCATTTTTTCAAAAATTTCGCCCCCCCCTCTTTTAAAAGGAAAAGAAAATTTTTCGAGGTTTGAACTTCGTTGAAAAGCGAAGGCGGAAGCGGAACGGTATGAATAGGTAAGTTGTGCTTGACCCACTCCACCCGTTCGTGCACAACGCTTTGTTCCCCTTTATTTTACTTATTCCTGAAGTTTAACTTTAGGAAGGCTCCATGATATTGTTTAAGCAAAAAGAGGATGGGGATTTCTTTAATACGAAATAGTTGAAGCCGCTCTTTGTTTCTTGGTTAATTCTATTTTCATCTTATACCCGTGTTTATTAAACATGTAAAGCAGCTGCTCTCCGTTTATAAGTGCCAGCGGCTTATCTTTAACAAACTCCAAAGCGTCGCCACCAAAATAACTTGTCGTAACCAGAATTCCCTTAACTGCTCCTTCATTATGAACTGTTCCATATAGATCTCTCACGGCGCTTAATGGCACCAAATTATTGTATCTTTTCGCTTGAACCACATATTTACCGCCTCTTATTGGGTCTTCATCAAAAGCGATAGCGTCTACTCCAGCATCTCTTGAAGCTCTGGTAACCTCTACTTTGCATCCTTCATGAGAAAACTCTTTTTGTATTAAATCACGAATAAGAACCTCGAAATCTTGCCATTCCATAGAAGCCAGGTTTGTATTATTATCAAAACCTCCAAGCATTTCCGCTGCCTTGATGAAGCGATTATCTTTTGTATCTAACATCATTATCGGTTTAACTGGGGATAAATTTATGAGAGATCCAGCCGTTATTCCCTTTAGATGCCTGAAACACTCCCGGGGATCAATTTTATCCAAATGAATTTCATTAAATTCAGCTTTTGAAACTTGTAAAGAAATAATACAATTTCTAACTTCTTTGCCAACCTTTGGATTGATCCTATCAATCCAACCATTGAATACCACGCCATTAACGGTATTATTATAATCAGACTCAAAAATCTCATGTATTGTTCTTAAGGTTATCTGAAATAATATGTTGTTATAGAAATCATCGAATTCTTTTTTGTTCATTTTCCTATCCACAATTTGTTGGGTTGTAGCATTGTATTTAAATTCAATTGTAGGTATAAAACTGTCCGCAACAGGCAACTCCATATCAACTAATAAAATTTTGGCATTTTCTTCATATTTAACTTCTGGAAACAAAGATAAAGAGGACGGGTATTTTGATCTTTCGAGAACTAAATTAAGATAATTTACCACTCCTTGTTTTTCTCCATTCTCATAACTTTGTTTAGCTAGCTTCAGCTTGTTATTATGACTGGCCTGATCATTTAAATATTTTTCTTTGTCTTTGCTATATTGAGAAAGATTCGATTTTTCTTTTTCTTCCCATGTCTTTAAGGCTTTTTGATAAGCTTCTTTTGCCTCTCGTTCTGCTTTTATTCTTTTGTTTTTAAAGAAAGAAATAACTTCAAGGACATTCGCTTTTGGAACATTTTTTTCAAATTCCTTTAATTCAGGCTTAAGAAAAGGGATATAATCCTTGAAAGGTTTTTTGTCAAATAATTTTTCCCAATCAATTCTATCGTCAACTTTCAAAGTCGCCTTTAAGATATGGCAGGTACCCCATATACTAGACACAGAATCT
>CAZMNQ010000128.1:0-2392 GCA_964567695.1 uncultured Bdellovibrionales bacterium | reverse complement strand
CCATTTCGGTAATTTTTTGAAATCAAGAAATCCCAAAATGTATTGACACATTACCGCAAACACGAACTGACTTTATGACATCTCTTTATATTTTTGTAGTGACAGTTTAGCCCTCCAAATCCAATGTTTCATCAATGCGGATTTGTTCGACAAATTCCGCGACATGACTGACCAAAATCATCGCACCTTCATATTTATCCAAGGCCTTGGCGATAATTGGTAGATGGCGAAAGTTGATGTGATTGGTTGGTTCGTCCAAAATCAACAGTCCCGGTTCCAAAAGCACCAGTTGCGCGAAAGCCACTAAGCCCTTCTGCCCCTCAGACAATGTTCCAATTTTGGAATTAATCACATCTCTGCCAATTAGAAATCCGGACGCCACACTACGCATGCGCTCCTCGTCTTGTTCCCGCATAACTGACAACAATTCTTCCCGCACGGTTTTTTCAAAATCCAAGGTAGAAAAATCTTGACGATAATAGCCAACCCGCACACCATCCGTAATCTTAGCACCCGCCGCTTTACCCAAGGCCAAAGCTTCAATGAGCGTGCTCTTACCAATGCCATTAGGTCCGGCAATCAAAAGATGCTGGCGTTTTTTCAAAGAAATTCGCGCTGTCTTTTCCACTAATTTATGATCTTGCATAATCGAAAAAGACGAAATATTCAAAATTTCTCCCACCAAATCGGACTGATTGGGAATAGTGAAAGCGCGGATAGCTCGGTCTTCTTGGCGCACTGCCACTTTGGATTCTTCCATCTCCTGCGCTTTTTCACGCATCTTTTTGGCAACTAGTCTCATGCCACCACCTTTATTGGCAAAAAAATTCGCCTTGTCTTTGTTAGCTTGGATCTCTTTTTCATATTGGGCGTTCTTTCTTTCATCCTTTTCAATTTTGGTCGCAATTTCCGCCACCACAACATAATAGTCGCCGACATATTGATCAATTTTTTTCGTAAAAATATCCAAATAGATCACGCCGTCCGTAAACATATTTAAAAAGTCCGCGTCATGCGAAATCACGATGCAAGTTTTTTGATAGTCCATCAAAAACTGAGTCAAATGTTCAATGCCAGCTTTGTCCAAATTGTTGGTCGGCTCATCCAAAATCAAAACATCCGGATTTTGAATCAAGGCCGAAGCCAAAAGCAAGCGCGCTTGCTGACCACCGGAAAATTCTTTGACAATCTTATCATGTGCCGCTTTCAAATTCACCACCTCCAGCACTTCATCAATTCGGCGATCCAATTCATAATCTTTGCCAGAAAAACATTGGCCAAAAAACTCTCTCATCGTAAGTTGCATTTGCTCTCTTGGAATAACTTGTTTGGCATAGGCAATTTTCAAATCCGGATCTACAAAAATTGAACCATCGTGCGATTTTAACTCTCCCGTAATGAGATTCAAAATCGTACTCTTGCCGGCTCCGTTTTGCCCCATCAATGTAATTTTTGACCCGCGACGCAACGCAAAAGACGCCTCATCCAAAATGGGTTTATCCCGTCCGAACTCAAAGGACACCTTATTAAATCTGACAGCAACATTATCCTTACCCATAGCTAAATTTACTTCATTAACACTGAGTTTTTATAATACACTATATTTTTATATTTGTGAAGAGGAAGATGATTTTACTAATAAAAAGAAAGCTCCTGAATCCGCAGTGCGGTTTCAGGAGCTTTTGCGTCCTAGTGCGAGAAGGCTGCTATCGCACTATCTTTTTCTAATGCCGAGCAACCCAAGTAGCCCGGCGCCTATGAGTAACATCGCTGTTGGCTCAGGAACTGAAGCGACTTCTGTCCGGAGGACATAGCTATCAAAGCCCTCCGAAATAACGACCTGTTCATACACGCCATCGATTTTGGCGACAATGCCAAACTCGTGGAGATTCCAACTGTCGCCATAATGGGCTTCACTGAGTTCGTAAGTTCCGAACTCTTGCAAAAACCCGCCCGCGACCAATGTCAGCTGCGTTTCCTCTCCAGGAAGCAAAATACGCTCCTCGAAAACTCCCTCCGCATCAAAGGTGAAATATAGATTGTCACCCAAGCCCCACCACCATGAGGGGCCAAACGAGACCATAATGGGCGCCGAGGAATCATTGACGAACGCCAGTGGGATTTTCGCCCAGCCGTCTCCAACCCAGTTCTGACGGTCATATGGTGTTTCCGGAAGTGGATTCACCTTGCTCAAAAAGAAGGTGTCTCCGATGTTCCAGCCGGACGCCTGCAAAATTGCGGCGTTTGCCATGGACATACTGCCGGTTATGCTTATCATAAGCATAGCCATTACCAACACTAACTTTTTCATCTTACCTTTCTCCTCTTCTTTGGTGAATATTAGCCGATTCCAAAATGGTATCGACATGATTAATAATCTCAAGGTGCAAAT
>CAZMNQ010000127.1:0-2425 GCA_964567695.1 uncultured Bdellovibrionales bacterium | reverse complement strand
GGCGATTTTTGCAAATCGCCAAAGAAAAAACCGCAACAATTTCGGAAAGTTTGATACTGGCACAAATTTATCACAAAGCTCGAACCTTTTTCCAAGAAAACTTTTGAAGAAAGTTTTCGGTTTGGCCTCCGCTCCGCTTTCCGCCCTGAAATTTTGAAGAAATTTCAGTCCCAAAACAGAAAAATTTTCTCTACATTTTTTTGATGTCGCGCGCCCAAATTTTTTTCAAAAAGGAAAAGAAAATTTTCTGTTTTGGATTTTTGCGAAAAGCAAAAAGGCGGAAGCGGAGCATTTTAGATTTGTTCCCTCTTTTTATATTTCTGGTCGCCATCGTACCACCCAACCCAACACTGGTGACAGCATGGAATTCCCGATATTTGCGGAAAATGAAGAGTAGTATTTTTTGTGTTGTTTTGACAGGAAATGAGTCATTTTCAGGTAGAGCTTTTCAGTATTTTTGGAGCTGTGGATAACTTCCCTTCTCTCTCTCTCTCTTATGGTATAATCAATTCAGGTTTAATTCGTAACAAAAATAAAAAAATGCAAAAGATTAAAAGACACTTGCCTTTAGTAGTAGTTATCGGAATCCTATTTGCAACAGGGATGGTGTTTGCTAATGCGTTTAATTCGCAAAAAGGTCTTTCTAGGCTGGGAATTCCAGTGGCTTTAGGGGAAGATGATGAACACGATAGCGAAGAAGCAGACAGTGAGAAAGACAGCAAGAATGATAAAAAGGACAGCGTTGACAATGAAAATGAAAGCGACCACGAAGATGGAGACAAACAAGATGATGAAGATTCGACTGAAGTAAGAAGAGCCAAGACTACGACTCAAGGAACAAAGGTGAATGAGGATGATGATGAAAATGACAACGAAGTGGATGAAAGCGATAGCGAAGATGAAGATAAAAATGATGCACAAGAAGAGATTCAAGATTTAAATAAAGATATTAACAAAGTTGAATCTAAAATAAGCGTGCTCGGTGCTAATGGCGTTAATGTGACTTCGTTCACTGCAACACTTTCAGAAATCAAAGATTTGGCAAGCCAAGCAACAGCTAAGTTAATAACTGCTCCCAAAGAAGCAGAAACACTAATTGAAACCGCTGACCATAATCTGGAACGCTTGGAAAAATTGGTCAAAATGACACTAGGTGATGAAGATGAAAATGATGACGACAATGACGCCACGGAAGAAATCCAAGACTTGGCGAAAAATGTCGCCAAAACAGAAGTCAAACTAAACGCATTATCAGATAGAGGTTTGGATGTTTCCGCAATGAAACTTTCTTTGAACAACATCAAAGATTTATTAAGCCAAGCTAAAGAAAAAGTAGTCGCTGGAGATTTAGCAGGTGCCGAGGCTTTGACGGAAGTGGCGGACAAGAAAATGGAAACATTAAAACACGCAATGGAATTGGCTTATGGAGATGATGAAGAAAAAGATGGAGACGAAGCCAAAGAATACAAAAACGGAGTGGCTCAATTCGTTCATAATCTCAAAGAAATTGGAGATATGGATGGTGGTATCGGTCAACAAGTCAAAGTTGTGGCTCAGACTCAAAATGACTCATCTTCAGAAGTTGAAGATTCCATCAATGATGTCAATAGCCGAAGCGGATTTGCTAAATTCTTAATCGGACCGAAATACGGAAGTATTGCTGGAATCCAAACGGCTATTGCTGAAAATCAGACTAGAATAAAAGTGCTCACTGATTTAGTGGCTCAAGTGGCTGACCCAATTGTAAAACAAGTCTTGCAAGACCAAATTAAGCAGTTCCAGCAAGAGAATACCAGACTGCAAGTATTTGTTACAGAAAGTGAAAGTGGAGTTAGTTTACTTGGTTGGTTGATGAAAATGTTTTCCTAGAATTTTTAGATAGTACAAAAAACGCCCTTGTTTCCGCTTGACAAAAGAGTATTATTAATAGCTAGAATTAAGAAATTAGAAATAAGCATATCATGCCTTGTTGGTCGATCATGATTGCAGTTTGCTTGTGTAAATAAATTTAATAAATAAAAAAATAAATGAATAAAATTCTAAAAAAGGGAACAATAATGGCAGTTGCGCTGGTTGCATTTGTCATAGCCTTTCCTGCGCAAGCTCTGATAACCAATGTGGATATTGCGGCTAACGCCGGCATAGGTTATGCGAAGCTAAATTTGAAAAACAGTATTAAATCATCCGATATTAAGAATGGCTCGATTACCGGAAAGGATATCAAAAAAGGTTCAATTAAATCCAGCGATATTAAAAACGGATCAATTAAATCCAGCGATATTAAAAACGGATCAATTACAGCTGATGATATATCCGCAGGGGCTTTGTCTGTCGCTACATTGGCAGATGGTGCTGTTTCTTCCGCCAAAATTTTGGATGGAACGATCCTAACCGGAGATATTGCGACTGACACAATCCTGGCTGG
>CAZMNQ010000126.1:0-2499 GCA_964567695.1 uncultured Bdellovibrionales bacterium | reverse complement strand
ACTCTTACAGGAGTAAAATGGACATTGAAACTTAATTGTTCAGTGGTTTAAAATATGTTCTTTAACGATGCCCGCAAAAAGTTTCTTGTTTCTCTGAATAAGTCCAACATCGGACAGATCAAGTGAAATCATCACCCGATTATCTTTTGCAATCTTAATCGCATGTAAAATTGCATAGCAAGTGTCCGGATTTTCTAATTGATAGGCTTCAATGTGCAATATTTTGCTATTTTTAATCTTGTCCTCATTGATGTGCTCTTTAGCAAATCTCAGGGCTGCGCCTAAATGAGTTATCATCGTTCGTTCTCCATCGAGTGTAATAAGGATGATGGCATGCCCGGTTATATCGCTATCGTGATATGAAAGATGTGAGACAATGCCTTCTTTTTCCAGTTCTTCTTGATATATTCGTCCGTGCGCATCTCTGCCAACAATCCCCAGAAAGACTGCTTTGTTTCCCAAAACATTCACTCCGGAGAGCGTGTTAGCCGCGCTTCCGCCCGGCGTCAATTGCTGTTTGATATGGCTGAATTTTTTGAGAATATCTTGGCTTTCTTTTTCTGAAATCAAATTCATAGATCCCTTCTTCAGATTTAATTCGCGAAAAAAATCCTCCTCGATATTTATCACAATATCAAGCAAAGGACTGCCGATGCCCAAAATGTCCCAGTGCTTATATTCAGCAATTTTTTTATTAATTACCATGCCTCTTATTTTATCATAATAGCCAACAAGGTTTAATATTTTTTTTGGGTGATGTTTATGTAAGAAATTCCTTGCTGAGAAAAACTATTTGCGAAAAAGATGGTCAAAAGAAATTTCAAATGATCCATTTCACAACAGCGACTTAATTCTCCTAAAGGTTCCCTTTAGGAGAGATTTATTTCTATTCTTCAATTAAATATTTTTCCATTTCCTTTTTATTCTTCATATATAAAGCATTTTTTTCCATAAATTCTTTGTAGTCTTCAATGTTTCTAAATTGCTTAAGAATATCTTTTGCATTTACAGTTACAATATTCCCACTCCTTTTTCCTAAATAATCCAATAAACTTGAATATGGCCAATTATTATTTTTGTTGTAACCGTGAATGAAATTATTTTTATTTATATAGGCAGAAAGATATAGTAAATATTCATTAGAATCAATATGTGCTGATTTAAAAACTCCCTGAAAAAGCGCTCCACTTCGCTTATTTTTATTGTTAAAATATTTAGTATGGCTAGTCCCAATTTTGTGCATAAATCTTTCTATGCCCCGGTCTTCAATTTGTTTCAAGATAAGATGATAATGATTTTGATTTAGGCAATAGGAAAGTATCTCTACGAGAGGATCCCTTTTCCTAAAGGTTCCCTTTAGGAAATCATTTAATGAATTTTCCGGGTCGCTTTTTTTATAATCGCGCCACTCAATCATTAATCCGTCGTTAGTGTCATTTAGAAGATTCATGGATAATAAAAAACGGGTATAGTCTTTGTCCTCAAGAAAAATATCGCGCTTATCCACTCCGCGATTAAAAATGTGATAATATTCTTCATTGGAAAATTGTATTCTTCTTGTGCTCATAAGCATAGTATATCCTAAAGGTTCCCTTTAGGAAAGAGTGAGTTAGGTTTGTTTCGTCCAATTCTCGCTAGGAAGGTGAAATTTATATTTATGTGTTTGTGTATTAGGCATATAAGCTAGAAACGGGGGTGAAAATATTATGAAACAATTATCATGCAAGGATATGGGCACTAATTGTGATTTTGTCGCGACTGGAAACACTGCGGACGAAGTTAAGAAAAAAATGATGGATCATGCCATGATGGAACATAAAGATATGATGGCGAATATGAATGAACAAAAAAAGGGTGAAATGATGAAGATGATGGATGAAAAAACGATAGATGTATGAGTATGACAAAAAGGATTAATTTGTGAAAAAAATGAGGATTGCAAAGCTCATATTGACAACTATTGGCAAAAGTTAATATAATAAAATTGTTCTTTAACCCTTAGCTCTTCGTGATTACGCCGATATAGTTATATCGATATCTCGAAGGCAAAAACAAAGGAGGAAGATGCGTCGTGGTCATTCGGACAGAAAAGAAGAAGAAATTCGAACAAAAAGGTGGAGGTGCGCATGAAGATGAAGAAGCAGTCATTTTTTATCATTGCATTACTTATGTTCGTGTTGATTGCCGGTCTCTTCTACACTGATTTTTTGGTTCACAAAACTGGTCCGCCCGACCTGATGTCGGCCATCGGTGAGGGTCATGGTTTTGCAGGTCTAGAGGGTGCTACTCCGGTCATTGATCCAATGGACATTGGCCCAGCACTGAATAAGGGCAACCTCCAAAATGCACCTGGGGCTACCGAGGTGGTTCCCAACCAGATCCCACAGGACAACACTTTTGTCTACGACGGCAAGGACAATATCACTCAGCAACCCAATCAAAACCAGATGTTTGGAACTTCCACACCCCCATCATCATATCAATGGCAGCCGACATCTA
>CAZMNQ010000125.1:0-2568 GCA_964567695.1 uncultured Bdellovibrionales bacterium | reverse complement strand
AGACCGTAGGACCACAGGAATATAATCAAACGGAATCTTTTTTTGGTCAGTGATAATTGGGATCTTCCATTAATGGAACGAATTCCTCCTTGCTGCGTGAGAGTGTGTTGTAGATGTGAAGTTTCATAATTTAGCATACAGAAAATAAAACAGTAAATATGTAGTGAAATAAGAATAAATTACAATTTAAAAAAATGGAGGCTAGATAAACTTCGCCTCCATTATGTGATTGTTAGTCTTGAATTATTTACCTGGTCAAATCCAGTTCGAGGTAATAATACCCATCCTCGGAGCCAGCTTCTTCACCTTCTTCACTGTACCTGGTCTTGTAATCTTCCACAGTCCCAATGGCGTAACCGTACTTGGCAACAGCTGCCTTGTAGCGTACGTTTGCCTCTGCTGTCTGGACCTCATCAATACTGAGTGAAACATCCATCATTTTGGTGTCTCCTTCGGCATATGAGAGGAAGATGCTTTCATAGTGCAGCAATGCACTACAATTATATCCCCAGCCATCGTCAGGGTCTGGAGCTGATATCAGATTACAGATGTCTATCTCCGATTGGAGATCACGCAGACCAGAGTTGAAATCAGAGCTTCCGCCAACAGGACCAGTGTAATAATCCTTGAATGCTGTCAATAGCCTCTCAAAAAAATGAGGATAACTCTTGTACAACTTTCTTGGAATAGCCAGGCGGATTCTATCCCAGGCCTTTGAGGCGCTATGGTCGCGTCTTTCATCTAGGAACTCTTTGAGCCCCCTGATAATTTCTCCTAACTGACCAAGTTGGGTGGTATCAGGCATCAGGTCGTTGTTAACAGCCATTTTCCACTCCTCGGAAGATTTTATTTTCAAAGGAGTATAACCGGCAGGACCGTTAAGCACGATTGTGTCTCCATCCCAATCATAAACATTTATTGTCGTCCTGGCTTTATCAATATGATCCAGGATGTGGAAATAAGCTTTTTCGCTGTTTCCCATTATAAACATGACTTTGAAGGGCCAGAAACGGAATCGTGGCTGTTCGCGCTTTTTGCAGGATTCAAACAACGATGATGACACTAAAAAAAATGCCATCAAAAGTAAGATTTTTGTTTTCATATGATTTTTATTTAAATTTTTACATTTTGTTAATTCATGTGGTTTATAACTATTTTACTATATAAAGTCAAGTATAAGTTTGGGGAAAGCTTATTTTGCGGAATCGGCGCTTCTCCTTGAATTTTCCACCTGAATCTAGATAAAAAGCATACAAACTTCGACCTTACAAATTTACCCGCCTCTGGAGGGCTTTATGGACCTTATGAACCTTATGACCCTTTTATCCGAATCTGATCAACGAGCACTTCTCGCAGAGATTGACGACCTGCTCTGAGTCACCCAGAAATATACCTCACTTATGCTTCATCTCCAGCCGACCAATGCGGCAGAGCAGATGGAGATTTTTCTCGCGAAGAACGGAGACTATGCACCACAATTTACCTATAAATTACCAAGTAAGTCACTGCTCACAAAATTGTTAAGCCAGCTCATTGAAATTAAAAAATCACATATTGAACAACAAAGCTACTCTCTCCCCTGCGCAAAACTTTTTGCCGACAAACTTCAAGAAAGAATCTTGGAGACCGAACTTATGTTGGCCTACGTCGATCAAGATTTCCCTTCTATCAAACGTCTGAATGTCTTATTATACGGGGAATTTGATAAGGACCTTTTGACTCAAGCGGAACATATACTTGCCAGTTACCAAGAACCACCCATACAGACTCGATGAAAAAAACTTTCTACGCTAGAAGTCATAGCCACGCTTGAAAAATATATTTCTGACCATCAGATTACGGATATCACTATCAAACCCTTAGCTTTTTGCCCTATGCAATTTATGCTTCTATACCAGAAGAGCTGATGCATCCTTACTTTCTCAGACACGCTCACCGTAAGAGAACATACCTTGATGTCAAATATCATCCACGAGATCGGCGTACATCATCAAAGATATATGAATGGCAGGAAAACCTGACGAAACCTTGTAGGATATGGCACTGCTT
Source organism: uncultured Bdellovibrionales bacterium (assembly GCA_964567695.1). Lineage (GTDB taxonomy): Bacteria > Patescibacteriota > Minisyncoccia > Moranbacterales > UBA2206 > UBA2282. The sequence continues at coordinate 519 of CAZMNQ010000125.1, read as the reverse complement.
TCTATCAAAAAGACGAAGAATGATTCGCAATGTACCAAGCGTATCTTTATCTGTCGTGAATTTATCCTGAATTTCATAAAACAAGTATGTATGAAAAATATTTTATTATGTGACATTCGGAAGGAAAATCATACCAAGAGATGCTTGTAGAATTAAAGCGCTTGTCACCAAATGTTTCGCTCGTCTGATTATTTAAAAAAATCACAAGATTATATATGGGTATACAAGACACTGCTGCAAAATGAGCTCCTATTTTTTTGTATAACAAAATTTATCTGGATGGATTTAGTAAGGTTCGCAAACGACATCAAAAATGAAATGATTTAAATTGTCTATTCACAGGGAAAATAAAAATCGAGGATTTGGAATTTTTGGTGCAAATGTCTGATAAATGAAGATTATAGTGAAAAAGCCACTGAAAATTTGCCCTAAAGGATCCATAGAATGAGCCCCCTCTAAAAAGTCCCATTTTATTTGACAAATAAAAAATTTTGAGTATACTATGTTAGTGAAGAGATA
>CAZMNQ010000124.1:0-2644 GCA_964567695.1 uncultured Bdellovibrionales bacterium | reverse complement strand
GTCATGCAACCGGCAAAATCGTTTTTAGCGGCAAAGCGTTCATTCCCAAAGGAACTTTGATATATATCAAAGCTAATTTGTTCTATGCCCCGGCTAACTTCAGCAGCCAGTTTGAAACCACCGGTCAATTGGGCATCAACATAACTTCGACTCCAATGTCACTGGAAATTATGGCGCCGCAAAGCATGGCGAGCGGAGACGCGTTGGATTATCAGATAAATTATAAAAATGTCGGAGAAGAAGATTTTGAAGGCATCCGCGTCAAAGTGGATTTTCCGGACGGGTTTGTTTTTTCCAAAGCCGAACCAACGGCTTCGGAGGGCAATAATATTTGGTACATCGGACGCCTGGCCGCCGGAGAAACAGGCAAAATTGTGATCAGTGGCAAACTGCAAGGCGAACGGGATAATATTAAAAAAGTGACGGCTTATTCAGGTGTTGTGGATCAAGGCCGATTTGTGAGTTTCAATGAAGAGGGTGCGTCCACTAAAATCGTTGCCTCTCCATTAGCCATAAGACAAATAGTTAATGATTCAATTAATTATTCGGTCAATGCCGGGGAAGAGTTGCGATTTGAGATTCAATACAAAAATGAAGGCGATTTGGTTTTGCGGAATATTAATATCAAAGAAGTGCTGGATAGTCCGGTACTGGATTATTCTTCGTTGGATATCGACGGCGGGGCGTATGATACGGACAACCGAACAATTGTTTGGAAGGCTTCCGATCATCCGGAGTTGGCCAGCTTGGCTCCCGGACAGGGAGGAGTGATAAGATTTTCGGTTAAAGTGAAAGACATGATTCCGGTGCAAACTGTGAATGACAAAAATTTCATAATTTCCAGCGTGGCCAAGATAGATAGTCCGGACATTTCAGCGCCGCTTGAAATGAATAAAATAATTGCCGGCAACAGAACAGATATAAAATTAAAATCAAAATTGATTTTGAATGTTGGCGGATATTTTACAGATTCTTTGATAAGCAATTCCGGACCGATTCCTCCGGTTGTCGGTCAGGAAACTAGCTACACAATTCATTTAAAAGCGGGTAATGTTTCCAACGATGTTACGGAGGCCAAAATGGAAGTTATTTTGCCGACCGGTGTGGTGATGACGGGCAAGACTTTTCCCGAGGACGGAAAAATTGTTTATAATGAACGGACAAATTCGCTTACTTGGAACATTGGTCCGATGCAGGCTGGGGATGGTATTTTGAATCCTTTGCGAGAAGCGGCTTTTCAAATAAAAATAAAACCATCTCTCGATCAGTTTGATCAAATGGTGGACTTGGTTAAATCAGTTGTTTTTTCCGCCAAAGATTCCTTTACTCAGGAAAATTTGCTGGCGCAATCCGCAGAGAAAACTACGATGTTACGGGAGGATCCAGCGATTAATTCTTTAGGTTGGAAAGTGGAGAAATAATATGGAAAATTTTTTTGAGATAATCAAAACTGAAGGCTCGGCTAGGGTTGGAAAAATAAAAACAAGAAACGGAGAAATCAACACTCCGTTTTTTATGCCTGATGCCACTCGAGGGTTTGTAAAAATGTTGAATAATTCCGATTTGGAAAAAGTTGGCATGGGACCCATGGTGGTCAATACATATCATCTCTATCTTCAGCCGGGAATGGAAATAATCAGAAAAGCCGGAGGCGTGCATAAATTTATGAATTGGAAAGGGCCGCTTTTATCTGACTCGGGCGGTTATCAGATTTTTTCTTTAATTCACAGAAATTCAAACATGGGCAAAATAACGGATGAGAGTGCAATTTTCAGATCCATGCTGGATGGTAAAAAACATGAATTGACTCCGGAAAAATCAATTCAGATCCAGTTTGATTTAGGCGTTGACATGATGGTTGTTCTGGATGATGTTCCGCCAGTCAGTTATTCTGATAAAAGGTTGAAAATAGCAATTGAAAGAACATTGCTGTGGGCAAGGCGTTGTAAGATTGAATATGAAAAACAGATTAAAGAAAGAAAAATTGAAGAAAATCAGCGACCGCTTATTTTCGGAGTTATTCAAGGAGGAAAAAATGCGGCGCTCAGAAAATATTGCGCTGAAGAATTAGTGAAGTTAGACTTTGATGGCTATGGTTTTGGAGCCAGGCATATTGATGAAAACGGCGATCTGATGGAGGATATGGTGAGGGAAACCGCCATGATGATTCCAGCAAACAAATTGCGTTTTGCATTGGGAGTCGGTACACCGGGGGACATCGTCAAGTTTGTTGATTGGGGATGGGATATGTTTGATTGTGTTATTCCGACTCGCGAAGGGCGCCACGGCCGATTATTTATCAGAAAACATAATGATTTTTCAAAATCAGATTTTTACGAAACTATTAATATTAATAACGAAAAGTTCAAGGAAGATTTTTTGCCAGTCGACGCAAATTGCGATTGCGAGCTTTGCCAAAATCATACAAAAAGCTACTTGCGTCATTTATTTGTCAGCAAAGATTCGCTAGGTATGCGCTTGTCTGCCATTCACAATCTGAAATTTTATTTGGATTTGATGAATAAGTTGAAAAAATAAGGACAAGTGGTTGCTTTTAGTTTATTTCCGTGCTATAATTAAAGAAACAAGGTTGAAACCCCTGAAGAACCCCCTGTATTTTTACATTAAAAAGTGGTACAATAGA
>CAZMNQ010000123.1:0-2709 GCA_964567695.1 uncultured Bdellovibrionales bacterium | reverse complement strand
TTACTCTTACAGGAGTAAAATGGACATTGAAACTTAATTGTTCAGTGGTTTAGAAAAGCCTTAGGGGCTTTTTAAAAAAGCTTAAAAAATGATTTTGGCTAAAAAGGGCTTAAATAAAGCTCATTTGGCGATAAAAGATGCGAATTAGAGTACAAATTAAATCCGAATTAAAAAGTAATTTGAATATAATTCGAATATAATTCGAATCAAAATTAGCATATGGCAAATCAAATGATAACATTTTTCAAGGAAGCGCGAGCGGAGTTGATGAGGGTTAATTGGCCGAACAAAAAACAAACGATAAATTATACAATCCTAGTGATTGGCATTAGTGTTGTCTGCGCTATTTTTCTAGGAAGTTTAGACTATTTTTTCAGTTATTTACTAAAAACATTTATTATTAAGTAGTTGTGTGGCTCCCCGCAGCCAATTCCAATAAAGATTATGCGTAGTGTATAATTTTGCTTGCGAATTCGCCTCCGGCTTAAGTCAGGATTATATATTAAAAATTAATATCGAATTGGTGCGGGATGCTCATATTTGTGGCTACTCGTACCTCGTAGACAAATATGGCAAAACAAACCCAACATCACGGCCGAGCCTGGTATGTGATTCATACTTACAGCGGTTATGAAGACAATGTGGCACACAATTTGAAACAAAGAATTGAATCGATGGATATGCAGGATTTGATTTTTAATGTGATGGTGCCGATTGAAAAGAAAATTAAAATCAAGGCCGGCAAAAGAACGGTGGTGGAAGAAAAGATTTATCCCGGATATGTTTTGGTGGAAATGATTGTAACGGATGCGTCTTGGTATGTTGTGCGAAACACGCCGAATGTGGCTGGTTTCATTGGTCTGGGCACAACCCCAACTCCGGTTGATCCGATGGAAATTGAAATGCTGCAGAAGAGAATGGGCGTGGCTGAACCGAAATACAAGATTGATGTTAAGATCGGTGATTCCATCAAAGTTATCGACGGACCCTTCAAGGATTTCGACGCCAAAGTGGATGAAGTCGATGAAGCCAAAGGCAGAGTCAAAGTTCTCGTTTCGATTTTCGGTCGAGAGACTCCGGTGGAGCTGGACTTTTTACAGATACATAAATTATAGATGCAAATTAGGATACGAATTACATCCGAATGTAATCCAAATCCTGTAATTAGTATATAATTCGGATTTAATTAGAATAAAAATTAGTATATGGCTAAGAAAATTAAAACAGTTATCAAATTACAAATTCAAGCGGGCAAAGCGAATCCAGCGCCTCCAGTTGGTCCAGCGTTGGGTCAACATGGCTTGAACATTCAGGAATTTTGTACAAAATTCAATGAAGCGACCAAGGCTCAAATGGGAGATATTATCCCAGCGGAAATTACCGTTTTTAAGGATCGCACATTCAGTTTTGTTTTGAAAACTCCTCCAGCTTCTGATCTTCTGCGAAAAGCAGCGGGCGTGGAGAAAGGCGCTGGCAATCCCTTGAAGGACAAGGTGGGAAAAATCAGCGAAGCAAAATTACGAGAAATCGCGGAAAAGAAAATGGCTGATCTCAATGCGAATGATGTGGACGCAGCGATGAAAATCATTGCCGGTACAGCTAGATCAATGGGAATAAAGATAGAGAATTAATTTTTTAATTTCCAATTTTTAATTTTATAAATACCTTGCCTACCGGCAGGCAGGAATCCTAATTTTTAAATTTTTAAACCTATTTTTATCAAAGAGTTTGTTTAGACATTAAAAATTAAAACATTATAAAAATTACAAAATTAAAAATTATAAAATTTAAGGCAAAGTTATTTAATTAAATTTAATTTTGTGGGAGATGTATGAATTTAAAATGCATCGCTTGAACCACTAAAATATTATGCAACACGGAAAAAAGCACAGAGCAGCCGCGCAAAAAATCGATAAGAACAAGGTCTATTCCTTGGAAGAGGCGGTGAAGTTGATGAAGGAAAACAAGCTTGCGAAGTTTGATGAATCAGTTGAGGTGCACATCAAAACTAATGTTGATCCAAAAAAAGGCGAGCAACAAGTGCGTGGCACAGTGGCTCTTCCTCATGGAACTGGCAAAACTAAACGCGTAGCCGTCATTACTTCCACTAGTGAGAAAGAAGCTAAGGAGGCGGGAGCGGACATTGTTGGTGGCGAAGAATTGATTGAAAAATTTGCCAAGAAAATTGACTTTGATGTTTTGGTGGCCACGCCGGAAATGATGCCAAAATTGGCCAAGGTGGCGAAAATTCTGGGACCAAAGGGTTTAATGCCAAATCCCAAAACTGAAACTGTGACGACGAAAATCAAAGAAGCTGTGGAAGCCTTGAAAAAAGGCCGAGCCGCTTTCAAGAATGATGATTCAGCTAATGTTCATCAGGCTGTGGGAAAGCTTTCTTTTGAGGATGCCAAATTGATTGAAAATATCAAAGTTTTTATTGAGGCGATTGAAAAAGCGAAACCAGCCGCTTTCAAAGGAAAACTTATTACCAATATTACCGTTTGCTCAACGATGGGCAATGGAATCAAGATTAGTTTATAGTTTTCCCGCCTCGCGTCGACGAGCGGTCATTTCCGCGAGTCGAGGCGGGTAGCTGGTGGTTTTTAGAAAATGCTTAAAAAGCTCAGTCTGCGGACTTGAGCTTTTTTCGCATGCCGAGATAGCTCAAAATAAAAGGTTACCAAGAAACTAGTTAGAATGTTTCTCAGA
>CAZMNQ010000122.1:0-2732 GCA_964567695.1 uncultured Bdellovibrionales bacterium | reverse complement strand
CATCAAGTAGGGGGGGCAGAACATGTCAAAGAGGTATGTGTCAGAAATCGAGAGTAGGATAATAGTGCGGGCAAGAAAAAGCAGACGGGTCTATAAGTGTGCTTTTAGAGAGGGGGGCCTTGATCAAGTCGTATTTGGTCAGGCAACTTGCTTTGTCAATCAATATCTGACAATTCATGACTCTCGAACGGCATTTAGCGAAGTTACGATTCCGCTTGACGCTATAAGTGAATTTTTCTGCGTCAATGATATCTGGAGCGCAGAGTTGTCTCAAAACAAATCCTTTAGGGAGTTGTTTAAAAAATCCTTCTGGGAGGCTCTATGTGTTTTTCACAAGAAATATGCTCCCATAAAAAGGGTTGATGATAATCATCCTGGGCACCACATGTTAATGAAGTTTGTTAATGATCATGGAGGAATTCGCAGAGGTAGGAGTAAGTATTTTGTGGAGTTTCTTTCTGGTGGTGGTAGGATTCCTGGAACAATCGATGTCCTAGGAAAAGATGGCGTTCCCATATCTTTTGATATTAGGACAAAGGGTCAAATTGATTGGCCTGCGGTTCTGGGTATTGAAATGGGCGAGTCTTCGTAAGTTAGAAAAAGGCCAGCACGGGTAGCAATCCCGTGTCTGGTCTTTAAAATTTTCTGAGATTAGACTTGTCACCGAATAATATTTTCGCTAAAAACTTCTAAATTTTGGTTTGAAAAATTATTCAGGTAAAAGTTTATTTTTTATCCTTAATTTCAGTTACGATCTTTTCCACAAATTCATCTATGCTTGTGACAACTTGATCTTTGGTGCTTCTTGGGCGAACGGCGACAGTTTGCGATTCCATTTCTTTTTCTCCAACCACGAGCATGTAAGGAATTTTTTGTTTTTCAGCGTTTCTAATTCTTTTGCCTAGGCCTTCCGCTGAAGCATCAACTTCCGTGCGCACGCCAGCTGCGAGCAGCTGCGTCTCCACCTCTTTCGCATAGGCGCCAAATTTTTCTTCGGAAACTGGGATAACCATCGTTTGGACAGGAGAGAGCCAAATAGGTAAATTTCCGCCAGTGTGTTCGATAAAAATTCCAATAAATCTCTCAAGAGAACCAAAGATAGCAGCGTGTATCATAACCGGAATTTGTTTACTTCCGTCAGCTGAAACATATTCAAGCTCAAATCTTTGCGGTAATTGAAAATCGAGTTGAATTGTCGCCAATTGCCACTTTCTACCCAGAGCGTCTTTCATATCAATATCAATTTTAGGCCCATAAAAAGCGCCGTCACCTTCTTTTAATTCATATTTAATATCTTCTTTCGCAAGTGCTTGTTTAAGATCATCTTCAGCTTTATCCCAAGTTGGAATTTCTCCCATAAAATTTTCCGGTCGGGTGGAAAGATAAAATTCCGGCTCAATCTCAAAAACTTTGTAATATTCTTTGACCATTTTTAACAAAGTCACAATTTCTTCCTCAACCTGGCTTTCCATAGCAAAGATGTGAGCATCATCTTGAGTGATTGATCTCACGCGCAAAAGGCCATTGAGTTGGCCGGATTTTTCATTGCGCATTACACGGCCAATTTCTGTATAGCGGATTGGCAGTTCTTTGTAGGATCTTTGTTTGGCTTGGTAAATCTTAATATTAAAGGGACAGTCCATGGGTTTCAAACAATAGGTTTCTTTTTCGACATCAAAATAGAACATATCATCTTTGTAGTGATCCCAATGCCCGGAAGTTTTCCAGAGAATGTTTTTAGCTAGCTGAGGAGTTTGAATTTCTAAATTACCATATTTCTTACGGATTGATTTGCCAAATTTTTCAAGTTCATTCCAAATGACCATTCCTTTTGGATGCCAAAAAGCTGAGCCAGGGGCTTCGCTATGAAATGAGAATAGATCCATTTCGCGCCCGATCTTTTTATGGTCTCTTTTTTCCGCTTCTTCAATCATATGCAAATATTCTTTCAATTCATCTTTGCTGGCAAAGGCTACGCCATAGATTCTTTGCAGTTGTTTGTTTTTTTCGTCCGCTCGCCAATAGGCGCCGGAAATTTTCGTCAGCTTGAAAGCATCAGTTTTGATTTCACCGGTGGAATCCAGATGCGGTCCGGAGCAGAGATCAACAAAATGGCCGGATTTGTAAATGGAAATTTTCTCGCCGGTTTTTTCCAAATCAGCAATCAGTTCAAGCTTGTAATCTTGGCCAAGTTTTTCGAAATCAGCTTTGGCATCGGCGGCAGAAATTTCAGCTTTTTCAAATGGATGATTAGCTTTGATGATGGTTTTCATCTTGCCTTCCAAAATTTCCAAGTCTTCCAGAATGAGAGTTCTTGGCAAATCAAAATCATAATAGAAGCCATTTTCAATGGCCGGTCCTGTACCAAATTTGGCTTCCGGAAACATTTCCAAAACCGCAGCGGCCAAAATATGCGCAGCGGAGTGGCGGATTAGTTCGACTTTGTCCTCCGAAGCTTTAGCGGAGGAGGAGACTTTTTCTTTATTCATATTTTTAGTATATTACAAAATTTCGTTGACCGCAAATCGTGAATGGCATAGAATTAAAGTAATGTTAGCCATTGGCGAGGTTTTTATAAATAACTGTATAGTCTAGTGTGGCTAAACCCGAGGCGCATTGACCAGGTAAGAATAATTTTTTTGGCAGATTGTTGTTTTTATGGTAAAATTTAGACAGGATAAAATCCATCGTTAATGGATAATTTAAAAAATAAAATAAAAAACTTTAATTAA
>CAZMNQ010000121.1:0-2741 GCA_964567695.1 uncultured Bdellovibrionales bacterium | reverse complement strand
CTCTTACAGGAGTAAAATGGACATTGAAACTTAATTGTTCAGTGGTTTAAGGTTGGATTTGCTAGAAAAATTAATTATTTATACACAAATAACAGTATGCAAATACAAGATATCATGACAAAGAAAGTAATTTCAGTTTCTCCTGAAATGAAAATGTGCGAAGTAGCGGAAATTCTAACTTCAAATCGAATTCATGGAGTGCCGGTTGTGGAAAATCAAAAGATAGTTGGCATAGTAACTGAGGCCGATTTTTTTACCAAAGAATCATCTTTGGATTTTCATTTGCCGTCCTACATTAAATTTATAGAAAATTCCAAATTGGCGGAAAAATTGCCGGAAGATAAGGAGTCTGAATTGGAAAAGCTTATGAGCGCTACGGCGAGAGATATAATGACCAGTGATTGCGTAATTTTTAAAACCACAGATAGCATCGAAGATTTATTCGATTTTTTTAAAAAGACAAATCATCATACCGTGCCGGTTATTGATGAAAGGGAATTTCTGGTTGGCGTTGTGACTTTGTCAGATTTGATAAAAATGTTAAAGGTGTAACTTTTAATATGCCCTCATTTAAATGCTCAAGTAAAGCTCGAGTTCAATAGGGCAAGAAAAAATGAAAATAAAAAATAAGCGACCCATAGATAAAATTGCCAAAAACATATATTTTTGGCTGGGCAGAACTTTTGTTTTAATAAAGAAAACCAAAATAAAAACTTGGCAGGGTATTTTTGCGATTTCTCTGATAGCGGGAATTGCTATAGCATCCATCGCGGTAGTTTCACTAGATATACAAACAAAATCCGATGCTGCGGGCGAGGTGGCCATTTTGTCACTTAGTCCGGTCAGTCCGACGGTGGCAAATGGCGGAACATTCAGTTTGGATATTATGTTGGATACCAAGAATAGCAATGTCGTTGTAGCCAGATCCGTTGTTTCCTATGACCCTGCAATATTTCAGTTGCAAGGCTTTGATTTAAGCAGTTCTGTTTTTAAAAGCAGTTTAGACTGCGGGTCTGCTAATAATAACAACGGCGCTTGTAATATTGTAATTAATGATACCGCAAACGGCAAATTAGATTTGACCGTTTTTACCACCGCACCCGGTGTCAACACTTCGAATGGACGAGTGGCTTCGTTGAATTTTAAGGCAATTGGAAATAATGTCAGAAAAGAAATAAAATTAAACTTTATTGACAAAGGTAATTATAGCGATAGTGATGTTATCGCTTCTGGTAATGACGGCAAAGATATTCTTTTGGCAGTGACAAACGCGACGGTGACTGTCGGTACGCCCGTGGTCACCTGCACCTCTTTCCAATATACCAGTTGGTCAGCTTGTCAGTCTAATAATACGCAATCTCGACAAATAACATCCAGCTTGCCAACGGGATGCATAGGCGGCAGCCCAACTCTTTCTCAGTCTTGCATCTATGTGCCTACTTGTGTTACATCCCAATCAACTTATTCGGATTGGTCAGCTTGCCAGCCGGACGGCACTCAAACAAAAACCAAAGTGACCCCGATGCCAACGGGCTGCACCGGAGGAGAAGAAGTGCTTACCCAAAAATGCGCTTATGTTGTTCCAACTAATCCATGCGCTTCTTTTGAATATTCCGATTGGTCAGCTTGCCAATCAGACAGCACGCAATCGCGTACCGTAAAATCTAAAACACCAGCAAATTGTGTAGGTGGCATTAATCCAATTCTTTCTCAGGATTGTACATTGGCTTGTGTCAGCGCACAATCAACTTATTCTGATTGGTCAGCTTGCCAACCTAGCGGAGAGCAAACAAAAACAAGAACAACTCCGATGCCGAATGGTTGCACCGGAGGAGAAGAAGTGCTTACCCAAAAATGCGCTTATGTTGTTCCAACTAATCCATGCGCTTCTTTTGAATATTCCGATTGGTCAGCTTGCCAATCAGACAGCACGCAATCGCGCCAAGTAACTGCCAGTTTGCCAACAGCTTGTGTTGGAGGAGGAAGTCCACTCCTGACCCAGGCTTGCGCCTATTCTAAACCTCAAGAAAAGAAAAAGTCGAGTTCATCCAAGAAAAAGAAAAAGTCGAGTTCATCCAAGAAAAAGAAAAAAGTCGCGGCTAGGACAATATCCAATTCGCCAACCAGAGTGGCTCGAGGCGCGATTTTGACCGAGCGAGGCAAAAAGTTTTCTAAAAATTCTACCGTTCTTCTATATTTTTCTAAATCAACCGGTGGCTATTATGCGCCTATGCGAGTTAATACCAATTCCAAAGGGTCTTTTTATCTGACCTATCGTATCCCTACATATAAGACAGTTGGCACCTACAAATGGTTTGCGGTGGATCAAAAAACCGGCAAAAAAGGCAAGACCATTACATATAGAGTAAAATAATAAATACAAAAAAATGACAAAAATAATTATATTCTCCGCGCTGCTTTTTACAATCAGTTTTGTATTTGTGTCTTCAGCACAAGCGGCTACATTATATAAAAGTGATAATTTTGAAGCAGGCCCGAATTGGGTTGATTCCTACACTTGGGCTTACCCATTAAATGCAGCCAACTGGGACATTGTAACGAAAGCACCCCATAGTGGTTCGTACTGCGCCCAATCAAAAACGCCAAATGTTACAATCGAGGTTAGCAAGGGCCAAGCGGATTTTGATGCCAATATCCCAACTGGAGAAAATGAAATTTTCGTGAGGTTTTGGTTCAAGGCAAGTCCAAATCTCTCCTGCGATTGGGCTCAATTTTTAAGG
>CAZMNQ010000120.1:0-2795 GCA_964567695.1 uncultured Bdellovibrionales bacterium | reverse complement strand
CTAATTTTGAGCTATCCAGTAGGGTCTTGGTAACAGTTTTTATGAGCTAATAGGCCCCCTTTACAAAACTCTAAGGGCATGCTATACTAGATTTAATCACAGTGGCATGCAGCAGCAGCGTAGTCGAACTTTCTTTGCATCGCATTTATGTGTATTTAATTAATTTGTACTATATCAAAATGGCACAAGGAACAATCAAAAGATTGACTGACCGTGGATTTGGATTCATTGCTCAAGAGGGTAGTGATAAGGATCTTTTCTTTCATGCAAAAGAACTACAAGGTGTAGAGTTCAATGACTTGAAGGAAGGCGACGCAGTTCAATTTGATATTAGCGAAAGTCCAAAAGGACCAAACGCTACTAATGTATCAAGAGCGTAAGTCAACTCAAAAAAGCTCCGCTTCGCACGGAGCTTTTTTGTTTTCAAAGATGTGTTTACTGAGTTTGAAAATTTGACTGAAGGTGCTAGGATTGTAATATTATGATTATGAAAAATAAACCAGAAAAATTTGATGTGGCGGTGATTGGCGGTGGGCCGACGGGGATGCTGGCCGCGGGGCGGGCGGCCGAACTCGGCGCACGGGTTATTTTGCTCGAAAAAAATGAATCTTTAGGCAAGAAACTTTTGATCACGGGCAAAGGCCGCTGCAATTTTACGCAGGCAGAATTTGATGATAAGGAAATCATTAAAAAATTTGGCGCGCAGGGCAAATTTCTTTTTTCTTCCTTGGCAGCGTTTGGTCCGGAAGAAGTGATTAAATTTTTTGAAGATCGACGAGTGCCGTCCAAAATTGAAAGGGGTGGACGGGTTTTTCCCAAATCAGACAAGGCGCAAGATGTTTTGCAAGTGCTGAAAAAATATTTAGAGAAAAATAAAGTTGAAATAATATACGACGCTCCCGTCGCGGGTTTTGATGTGGCACCCAAGGCGAGTGGGGGGAAAATTGTCAGCGTGAAGCTAGCAGAGAAAGGATATATCTCACCGGAAAAACAAGCTATTACACCAATCAGACGAGTGTATGCCGACAAATTTATTTTATGTACCGGCGGAAAATCATATCCAGCGACCGGTTCAACGGGTGATGGTTTTGTGTGGGCGAAAGACTTGGGACACACCATCATCGCAACGGTGCCAGCTTTAGTACCAATCAAAACCAAGGAAACTTGGGTCAAAGATGTGCAAGGTTTGAGCTTAAAGAATGTGGAAATAAAATTGATGCAGAATAATAAAAAACCTGCCTACCTGCCTACCTGCCTACCTGCCTACCGGACAGGCAGGCAAGAAACCAGATTTGGCGAAATGATGTTTGCGCATTTTGGCTTGACTGGCCCGATTGTCTTGGACATCAGCAAAAGGGCGGGTGAGTTGATGAAACAGGGCGAAGTGAAAATTTCCATTGATTTGAAACCGGCTTTGACGCCTGAGCAATTAGACGCGCGCTTGCAGAGAGATTTCAAAGAAAATAGCAACAAGGATTTTATAAATTATTTGCCGGAATTGTTGCCGCAAAAAATGATCGCAACTATCAGCAATTTATCCGGCATCGACCCGCGCAAGAAAATAAATTTAGTTACCAAGGAGGAGCGCAAAAAATTGATTGAAATACTCAAGGATTTGCGTCTGACCATGGACGGCACCATGGGCTATAACCAAGCCATCATCACTAGCGGTGGCGTGGATTTGTGCGAAGTGGATTCCAAAACAATGCAATCCAGGATTGTTAATAATTTATTTTTAGCCGGTGAGATTTTAAATTTGGATGGTCCGACCGGCGGTTACAATTTGCAAGTCTGTTGGAGCACGGGTTATGCGGCCGGCATTTATGCCGCGCAAAAAAGCTGAGCTTTAGGAATTGGCGTAGCGTTCTCGAAAAGCTCAGCTTTGGGAACACTCCCAACAAAATCGCATAAATATTAAAAAACAAAAACTCATGAAAACACTTATCATGACCGGTATGATTTTTGGTTCTTATGGCGGAAGTTATTTTCCGCTGCTTTGGGGTGCGGATATGTTATCCATAACCTCCATCTTTTTTGGTGCTGTGGGCGGACTTTTGGGCATTTGGGCGGGCTACCAGCTGGCGTCCAGACTAGGTTTAGGGTAGAATACAAACCTACATATTTTATAAAACAAAAATGGAGCAAGAAGACGCAAAATTAATTTCTGATTTTCTCAATGGGGATGATGCGGCTTTTGAGCAATTAGTGAATCGGTATTTAAAACCGATTTATAATTTTTTATATCAATTTACCAAAGATCGCGACTCCTTGGATGATTTGACGCAAGAGACTTTTATTAAAGTTTGGAAAAATATTCGCAAGTTTGACCAGTCGAAAAATTTTCGTGTTTGGATTTATGCTATTGCCAAAAACACCGCCTATGATTTTTTGAAAAAGAAAAAAACTGTGCCTTTTTCCAATTTCATTGATGAGGAGGGCAACAATAAGCTGGAAAATATCGGCGAAGAAAATCCTTTGCCAGATGAAATTTTAATCAAACTGGATTCCGAAAAAGAACTCGACCAGAAATTGCAAAAACTGCCGGACAACTATCGCATTCTTCTCTTGATGCGCTACAAAGACGACTTCTCCTTGCAGGAAATCTCCGAAATCCTCAAAGTGCCCTACAACACCATCAAAAGCCAGCACATCCGCGCGCTAGCGAGTTTGCGGAAGATTTTGCTTTAATTGTGGCGAATTCGCCATAATTAAATGAGATATTTGTCACTTCCATACGACCATATATAGATCTCTCACTCCGAAATCGGACTAACGCCAATTAAGGAATATTTGAA
>CAZMNQ010000119.1:0-2798 GCA_964567695.1 uncultured Bdellovibrionales bacterium | reverse complement strand
AATAAATATAAATAAATGTTCAATTGGTCACAACACAAACTGATAATGGCGCAGGTTTTGAAGGATATTTTTGAAAATCAAAAAATAGCTTCCAAGTTGGGTTTTAAAGGCGGAACAGCTTGTCTTTTGTTTTATGATTTACCTCGTTTTTCAGTGGATTTGGACTTCGATCTTCTGACTGAAGCAAAAAATGAAACGATTTTAGATGAGGTTACAAAAATCGCTGAAAAATATGCAAAAATAAAAGAAACATATATAAAAAGAAATACAATTTTTTTATTGCTGGCTTATGGAGAAAAGGATCACAATATCAAAATAGAAATTTCAACCAGATCTTTAAAAAATAATTTTGATGTTTTGAATTATCTTGGAATCCCAATGTTGGTGATGACCAAAGAAGACATGTTTGCTAATAAATTAATAGCGCTGGTTAATCGCAAGAACACAGCTAGTCGCGACATTTTTGATTTGCACTATTTTTTCACACAGAATTGGGGTATAAACGAGGAAATAATAAAAAAACGAACTGGCAAAAATCTGAAAAAATATCTTGAGGAGGTGCTGGTGTTTCTGGAAAACTTCGACAATAAGCTGATTCTGCATAGTTTGGGCGAGTTGGTTGATGAGAAACAAAAAGATTGGATCAAAGAAAAATTGCGAAAGGATTTGATGTTTTTTATAAAGCTTTATTTGGAAAAATAAGTTTCGGAAAAGAAAAAAAAGGAGGTTTTCAAAAAAACCTCCCAAGACTTGCTGAATCACAGAAATATCGGTTTCTGTTGGAATGGTTTGACTTGAAGCCATTCCCCGTCACTGTTTCCCGATGTTGCGGGATTAGGAAAGGTTTTCTCATCTCTTTCCAATGAGGCCAGTTGATTTGTTGCGCGCAGCTGTGTGGATTTCTCCTGCCGGCTCTGCGCAGAATCACTGTTGGTCACTCGACAGGAACTGGCAGGCACTGGATTTCTCTTAACGCCATCAAAAAAATCTATTTTTGATGGCATCGAAATCAGTGGCTTCCATTTCGTGTAGGAGCTCAGTGATTGCTCCTGGCTCATGCCAAACCTCGCGGGCTTCATCGCAGATCAGTGTAAAATAGATCCGGTCAAAAACTCGAGAATCGGTTCACAATGTCCAGAAGACTTTGGGATTATCATCAATCATGGCTTATCCTCCCTAGATTAACGCATCTTGAATATTTCCTTATTCTCAGAATTTCACAAGGTGTCACCCTTGCTTATATCTGATATTTGGCCATATTCAGCGCACTTATTTCATTCAGGCATAAGTGAGCCCATAATTCAGGCAAAGTAATATTAACCTACTTGCCGCTTCTCTTCTTCTTCCATCTCAGTTTGCGGCAGTCGCAGACCGAGTCGGGGATTTTGCACTTGACGCAGATTCGATCATTACGAACATAATAGTCATCTTTGTCAGCTACTAAATCCTCCGGAGGACTGCTGTGCCGGCAAGTTGCGCAAATTCGTTCAAGGCCTTCAACCTTGAGCTTGTAAGCGCAGTCTTGCAGAGCGAAATAACACTTCCTGCTCACACTATCACCCCCTTTGTATTTTAATTTTTAAAAAATAAAAAACTTTCCCACAATAGGAAAGCTTTTTGCATAATCTCTTCTTTTGATACTTAAACACTACTAAAAATATCTTCAGAAAAGATTTGCAAAAAACCTTCCTTGCTTTTTTGTAGTGTTTAAATATTTCTAAGAACAACTGTTTTCGTCCTTTCAGACTCATCAGATCCGACACACATCGGATGAACAGAGTGAATTTTTTTATTAAGAAAATTCACAAAAAACTTTTGAATGAATATTACAATTCGAAATCTAAACTCAGAAGATTTCGAGATATTGATTTGCCTAGGATTAAATCAATATCGCATCATAAATAAATGATTTATGATTTTCAAATTTCTCCAACTGATGAGAAATTCAGAGGGAATATGGTTGTATGCTATACGCCCTTTGATCTTGCTTGACCGCCAGCATGATCAGTGAGGAGTGTTCTGTCAATGGCCAAACACACAAAGTCAATCCCGACTAGCCAACGATACGGCTAGCTGCCACTATGTTGCGGACATGCAGCAGTAGTGGCATGAACGCCAGACCCACGGCGATTAACACGAAGCCGCGAGTCCTTACAGATTTGTATGTCGCAAGTACTGTCCCATTACTGAGACAAATAATTGCAATCAGACATACTGCATAGAATAATGTTTCCATAGCGCACCTACCTTGTTGGATATTACTGCCCGAAAGTGGGCGGGTCATTCTAAAAGAACTGTTGTCGTGTTGAGACCATCTTTTGTTGTTCTCATCATGATTACGCAGTATAGCGTAAAAAGAATAAAAAGTCCTAATTTTTCCAAAAAAAGAAAAAAACAAAGAAAAAGTAGTGATTAGATGGCTTAAATTAAGCATTTTTAGGTAAAATAAAAAACGACCTTTTTGCCGTTAATGTTCAATAAAATCAATTTTAAAGAGGAAAAGATGGCGTCTTAAGTCCTTGCCCACATAAATTCAAATAGGCTTTTTAGGGTTGTATAAATTTTTTCACTTTCAATGATCAAACCGATTTCTTCCTCAAAAGACATGATGCCAATCCTATTTTTACCATAGAGATTGATGTTCACATCCAGCGGGAACTCTTTGGCGGACAGAAGTTTGGTTTTACGCAAATTAGCCACTTCTTCTTTTTGATAGGCTTGGGTCAAAGGGTGATCAGAGGCAATTTCACGCAACCACATTTTCTGTTTGATGCGGCGCGGATGATAAAAGTTAAATA
>CAZMNQ010000118.1:0-2821 GCA_964567695.1 uncultured Bdellovibrionales bacterium | reverse complement strand
AAGTATTAAGTTAAAAAAATGAAAGAATCCATCTTCAAGGCCTATGATATTCGGGGAATTTATCCAAGTGAGATAAACGAATTGGATGTGTATAAAATTGCCAAGGCTTTTTGTGAATTTGTGAAACCCAGTGAAGTGGTTATTGGATCAGATGCGCGGTTGTCTTCGCCAGCTTTGAAAAAGGTGGCCATTAAGGCGGTGACCGATGCCGGTATTAAAGTGATTGATGTGGGAGAAATTTCCACGGATATGTTATATTTTTCCGTGGCTAATTATGGATATGCCAGCGGATTTTCTTTGACGGCTTCGCATAATCCCAAAGAATATAATGGAATGAAATGTGTGCGGGAAGAATCAAGGCCGATTTCCAGTGATAGTGGGCTGTTTGAAATTCGCGATATGGTTTTGGCGATGGAACTGGGCGAAGAAGTTTTGCAAGGCGAAATAAATGAAAGTTTGGTGGAGAAAAAAGATATTTTAGCAGACTATGCGGCGAAGATAAAATCGTTTGCGGATTTTTCCAAATTCAAAAATTTCAAAATTGTGGCTAACCCAAATTTTGGCGTGGCGGGACGAGCTTTGGATAAAATTTTGGCGGGCACGAATATTTCCATTGAAAAATTAAATTATAATTCGGATGGAAATTTTCCCAAGGGGCAGCCGGATCCGTTGATCCTGGAAAATCGAGGCGAAACCTCGGATCTTGTAAAATCAAGCGGCGCGGATTTTGGCGTGGCGTGGGATGCGGATGCGGATCGTTGTTTTTTCTTTACGGAAAAAGGTGAATTTATTGAAGGTTATTTTGTGACGGCACTTCTGGCGCAAATTTTTTTGCAAAGACAATCTGGAGAAAAAATTATCCATGATACGCGTCTGACTTGGGCGATTGAAGATATTGTAGAAAAAAATTCAGGCATTGATATCGCAATGAAAGCTGGTCATTCTTTTATCAAAGAAAGAATGCGCAAGGAACAGGCGGTCTTCGGTGGAGAGATGAGCGCACATTATTACTTCAAGGATTATTGGTTTTGCGATAATGGAATGATTCCATTGGTGATGATGATGGAATTTCTTTCGACACAAGAAAAAACTTTGTCTGAAATTATGCATGAGATGTTTTGGAAGAAATATTTTGTCAGTGGAGAAATCAATACGCAGGTGGCGGATGTAAAAAATGTAATTGCGCAGGCCAAAGAAAGATATTCTTCTGGGGCAGTAAAAATCGATGAAACAGATGGTATTTCAATTGACTTTGCTGATTGGCGTTTCAATTTTCGCGGGTCAAATACTGAGTCCGTTATTCGTTTGAATGTGGAAGCCAGAGTGCAAGAGTTGATGGAAGAGAAAACAAAGGAGATGTTGGAGTTGGCTAAATAAAGCAGTGGAGTTGACAGAATGTGAAAAATGCTATAGTTTTCAGTATGGTCGGTTTTTAAAATTCCGATTTATACATAAGAAGGCTCTTTTTATCGCTAAAAAATAGTGAATCCTAACATGAAGAGGTGGGCAAATGAGCACAGCAGAGAGAATTATAATGGGCAATTTGCAAAAGGCGGGGATTAAAGTTAATGGAAGGAAACCATGGGACATACAGGTCCACAATGAAGATGTTTTTCGGCGTTTTCTCATTGGTGGTTCTCTGGGAGTGGGAGAATCCTATATGGACGGCGGGTGGGATGCGGCAGGGTTGGACGAATTTTTTACTCGAGTTTTTGAGACCAATGCCCATAGATTGGTTGTTGGCAGGTCAATTCTCGCCCATGTTGCAAAGGCTGTTCTGATGGACCTTTGTTCTTGCAAAAGAGCGTTTGAGGTGGGAAGATCGCATTATGATCTGGGAAATGGGCTTTATGAGAAAATGCTCGACGAGAGCATGACTTACAGCTGCGGTTATTGGCGGTCAGGTGTCGAGACACTGCATCAAGCGCAGATGGCTAAATATGACCTTATCTGTCGCAAACTTGGATTGCAGCTGGGTATGCGGATTCTGGAAATTGGGTGTGGTTGGGGCGGATTCGCCCGATATGCCGCTGAAGAGTGTGGCGTTTCTGTGATTGGCTTGACGATTTCCAAAGAGCAAGCGCATTTCGCCCAAACAAAATGCGTCAATCTTCCAGTCAGCGTGTTGCTTCAAGATTACCGAAGCAGTTCCTTGAGGCATCTTTATGGAACCTTTGACAGGGTCGTTTCCATTGGGATGTTTGAACATGTCGGGTATAAGCATTATAGTACATATATGAAGATTGTGCGGAGGTTTCTCAATCCAGACGGTTTGTTCCTACTACACACGATTGGAAACAATGTGAGTCAATTGACGACGGATCGGTGGATTGACAAATATATCTTTCCTAACAGCATGTTGCCTTCCATGAGGCAGATAGCAGCTGCTACGGAAGGATTGTTCGTGACCGAGGACTGGCACAGTTTCGGTCCAGATTATGACCGAACCTTGATGGAGTGGCATCGCAATTTTTGCCGAAATTGGTCTGAGATTACTAAGTTGGGTGCTCAGTTCGACGAGAAGTTTCGCCGCATGTGGGAGTTCTATCTTCTTTCGTGCGCCGGATTGTTCCGTGCTCGTCAGGCGCAACTGTGGCAATTTGTGTTGTCACCCAACGGGGTTGCGGGAAGCTACGAGTCAGTCAGATAGTCCTTTAAGTAAGTCTAGTTTTTAGCCCGGAGCTCCATTGGAGAATTCCGGGCTTTTCTTTTTTAGCAAGATATGATTAGCTATCTTTCTTTTTCCAAAAGAAAAACAGAGTGTCCATTTTCTTTTGGCATCTACAGCGCTAGTTTTTTCTTCCAGAAAAAACTCACTACG
>CAZMNQ010000117.1:0-2822 GCA_964567695.1 uncultured Bdellovibrionales bacterium | reverse complement strand
AAATAATGCAAGAAATATAATTGATAATATTAAATATTTTTTCATTTTTATTTTATTTAAAAAAATTAAAACGCACCACAACAAATAAAGCCACTACCACAATTTTTACCATCAATCTGCCTAAATCCAGGTGAGCACCAAGTTTGATACCATGGTACTGCTACACATACATTTTCCAATTTACTTCCACAAACAATGGAAGTGGCAACAATGGGGATAGGAGCAGAAGTAGGAATATTAGCAGTCGGCACAGAAGTTGAGGAAGTCGAAGAACTCGCCGTCGAACAAGTGAAATTAAACCAATCGTCTTTTTGTATGCCGGCGAAACCACTGTCTTCCGGATTGTTGCCGGTTTTGACGGACAGCGTCCACATCGTCACATTCACAATGAGCCAAGCTCCCAGCACAATCGCAAAGCCCGTCACGCTGGCTTTCAGAAAACCTTTGGCCTGCGTCATCATACCCTCATTTCCCGAAGAAATGATATAAATCAATCCAGCGAAAAAAATTCCTGCCAAAGCCACTGTCACCAAAATTTTTGATGCGAAGTCGATTAAATTTTTAAAGCCAATAATGAAATGACACAAGGTACAGGGTGTTTCATATGTGCCATTCGCATGTGTGGAGCACGGTACTAATCCACCGGAAATCGTGCCTAAATTATCACCGGTAGCTGCCAAAACATTTGTTGTTGAATACAAAACCACACCCAGAGAAATTATTAATAAACTGATCGTCAAAAATTTTTTCATAAAAAATTGCACCTTTAAAAATTATTGCAGAAATTTAATTCATCATCTGCGTCACAGCCGTCGCAGCCGATTTGATCGCATCTTTGACGGAAGTTTGTCCCCTGTTGATTCGATCTATCGATTGCAAAAATAAAACTTCGATGGAATCCGAATCAATTTGAAACCAATCTCGCGCAATCAAGTTTCCAGTTGCAAAAGCTCCCAGTAACGGATCGGATTTTTGTTGTTCAATCAAGTCTCTCCTAGCCGCCGGCTTGTTAGTTTTGATCAAATAACTTATAGCTGGATCAAAATCAGAATTCATTGTTTGCGTGGTTCCCGCAACGCTGGCAGTTGTCGCGATTGTCTGTTCCGGCTTGGTTGTCATAAAAGTCAAAAGCATCCAGGCTTCCGTGGCGCGCATATCATTGGTCACGCTCGCAGCGACCGCCGGAGCTGTTCCAGTCATATCCGGTGTTCTATTTTTTGCTACGGTATAAGCCCAATAATTGGCAAAATTTATTTGTTGACTGTTTGGGAACTGAGGCACAGACACAATTCCATAATTCAATTTTGGAGACTTGCTCGCTAGCACCGGAATTTGCCAAGAATAATTAAACATCATCCCTAATGTCCCTTCACTGAAAGCATCTACTGAATAATGTTGTCTGGAATTCCAAGTATAAGGTATTGAGCTTGCGCCTTGAGTGGCAAACTGAGTATAAAAATTCCAAGCGCTCTCTCCCGGGGAAGAAGTGATTTCGCCTTGATTTACATATTTATCAAAAGTTGCCTTTCTGTTTGCGACATCCACCATCTCCGTTCCGGTTTGCAACATCAAAAGATTCAAAATATCCGTGGCTCGGTTGATATTAGCTGCGGTTCCCATCGCCGCGCCAGCCTGCGTGATTTGACCCTGCGCATCAAATTTAGTTAATTTTCGAACATCTTCCATAAATTCATCCCAATTTTTTGGCGGAGAAGTTATGCCGGCTTCATTGAAAAGATCTTTGTTATAGAAAAGGCCGAGGGAGTCTATGCTTAGCGGCACCGCGCCAACAAGCCCATCAAGAATAAAATCTTGTGCTGCCACATCAACAAAATTCTGACGAAATTTTTGTTCATTTAAAACATCTCTTGGAGCTGGATAAATTTTACTAGCCATATTTGGAACCCAATTATTATGCAATAGGAAAATATCCGGACCTTGCCCTGAGGCCATAGCATCAATCAAATCTCGCTTATATGTGTCACTATTTAATTTCTTATAATTTATCTGCCCAATGTTCGGATTAACTTTTTTATAAGCCTCAAATATTTCATTATAAGCATCCCCGTCATCAAAAAGACCCCAGATTTCCAAATTCATCGTATATTTTTTGGGGTTGGTTTGTTTGCATCCGCAACCGGACAAAACGACCATGCCAATCAGTATAAGAGAAGACAATAAAATTTTATTTTTTAACTTCATAGAATGCTGACACACTTAGAATTAAATTTATTTAATAACCACGAATCCATAATGAAAATTGCTAACCGGAATCTTATTCAAAACTTTCAGTCCAGCCTTCTGAATAATTTCAGTTAGGGCTTCCTCGGAAATTCTCAAATTTTTGTCTGGTCCGATAGCTGAATTATGCATGCCCCACTCAATGATCAGCGCCTTCCCGCCGACTTTCAAAACTCTCCGCGCCTCAGCAAGTATCACGAGCTTGTCCCTGTTTTGAAAAAGCATATTTTTCATAATAACCCAGTCGCAACTTTCATCCGGTAACTTTGACCCGCCTTCTTTTTCAAGATTCACTCGCTTGGCAATGATATTGTTTAGTCCGGCTGTCTTAGCTTGACTGATGATCAGTTCCAAACTTTGCGGAAGAATATCCAGCGCATAGACAACACCCTCTTCTCCAATTTTTTTGGCAATTGGCAAGGAAAAAAATCCACTGGCGCAACCAAAATCCGCTACGACATTACCATCTTCGATTCCAAGATTGGAAACTAGCGTTTCAGGATCGGTAAATCTAAATACCTTGAGCTGCTCATCTTGATCTTTTGACTCTGAACTAATATCAGTTTGCACCATATTTTTTA
>CAZMNQ010000116.1:0-2826 GCA_964567695.1 uncultured Bdellovibrionales bacterium | reverse complement strand
CCAATCAGCGACCAACTGGGTGAAGTTAGTGAGATTGTAAGTGGTGGGAGTTGGCGGTGGAGTGACTGCGCCTCCGATAGTGACGGGATAGCCATTGGTATTGACGTTGCCGTCTTTGTCGACAATATAAACATACGCCTGGTCACCGGAATTAAACGCTCCTTGATTAGTTGTAAATAAAACCGACGAATCAGACCATGCAGTTGGAATTTGTATTTCTCGGCGAGTAGAAGCAGTCCAAGCGGAAGCATTACCGAGTTCGACACGAGTTTGAGTGGTGTCAATATACACATCATCGTACCAATACTTCACGCCAGCACCGGTGAGAATTCCAGGTGTGGAACTATCATCTCTGGCATAATAATGACCCAGGTTGATCTGACGCCAATTCTCTGAGGCACTATCTCGAAGAACAACATTCGACATAGATGCAACCAGTTTACCGTCAACCGCATACGAGTAAGAACCATTTGCAATTCCAGGGTCACTTTGTTTTGCAAAGTATTCAACTCGTTCCCACACGCCTGTTTTCCATGTAGAATTTGTATTTTCAGAAAACCATGCCACATTACTTTTAGTCTCGCTATATCCAAATAGCAAAGCTCCCGGCGAGGCACCATATGGATACATGTAATTTGTGCCTATAACAGGATGCAGATTTGTATTTGTTCCATATGTACGAAAAGCTTTAATACTACGAGAAGGAGGACCAAATGTCTGTGTATATCTCCAACCAGATATATATACATATGGAACCTGGTCAGTCAAATTAAGACCGAAGCCACCTTCATACTGGTATGGTTTGGTGTTTATATCGCAGAACAAAGATTTATTTGAACCTGATCTAACAACTGTATTGTCATAAACTGGTGGTAAATATCCTGATATCAAACAAGAATCACCAGGACATCCAGTTACATAGTTTGAGGTATTATGATACCAAGGTATAATTCCAGAACCATTACCTATGACTGAACCTACTGCTCCTGATTCAAAATTATCCCACTTTAGCGGAGCGGCCTGTGCTTTGGTTCCAAACCCCGCCCCGCTCACCGTCACTGAACTATTATTACTCACCGTTCCAGAAATTCCAGAGACAGAAACGGCGGCATGGGCTATGATTGGCAATGCGAGAAATAGCGCGAAAAGTATAATTATTTTTTTCATTTTTTTATTAAAAAATTTATTGCCCCCAATTACTCATCATAATCCCCAAGTCTTGCGAATTGACTTTGCCATCTTTATTTACATCAGCTGGAGAAGAAGAAATTGTTTTTAGCCAATCAGAAACTAGTTGAGTGAAGTTGGTGAGATTGTAAGTGATGGTGGTGGCATAGTTTTCCACTGTAAAACTCCAGACTCTTTGAGTCATGGCGTTGGGAGGGGTGGCGGAATCAGAAGCATCCGCAGTTAGGTTGACTTTTTGACCGGAAGACCAGTCATTGCTGTTAGTGTAGGTAACTAGATAGTCTCCTGGGGAACCTGCGCAAGACAGAGTTTTGTTGGTGCAGGAGCCGGTTTGGCAACAATAGTCCTGACCGTTGACATTTAGTTTTATGGTGGCAGAGTTTACTCCAAAGGCAGTGCCATCACCTATGTGCAAAGAAATGTTTCTGTTGGTGTGGCTGACATTGGTAGCGTCAGGGACAGGAGAACGAGACCAGAGATCAGGTGGAGTGGTGTCGCCTGTTTGAGAGCTGGTGCAAGCTTGGGTTTGGGTTTCAACCGGTTTGCCGGTAAGAGTGCCACAGTTACTCGTATCTGTGCAAGTTCTGGTTTGGGATTGGGAACTATTAGCGCAAGCGCTCCATGTGCTCCAAGCGGAGCAAGTCCAAGCTTCGGTGCAAGAAGCTGATTCAATTGGATCAATTGGAACATCGTAATTACTTGTCACGATAATATCATCCATGTAAAATCCCGTTGGTCCAACATTTTCTGTTGTTCCCTGGGACAGCCAGCCTGAAATTTGCATCATGCCTATATCCATATATCTTGCATCGGGCGGTATCAATTCATCTTTCATCATCTCATTATTATCAATCCATAAACTGCCATAGCCAGTTTTATCATCCACTATCTTGTATGCCCATTCAACAGGTATCCATCTTTCTAAATTTTGTTTAATATTAAAACATCGCTCTGACGCACCATGTTTAACTCCCTTGAATGTGGACGCGAGTTGCGATTGAGGTGAATTTATCGCTATGAAAGCACCGTTAGTTCCATCACTGCAAGTTGGTGGCCACATATATGTTAACGGTGGATTGGGTGTACCACCACTGCCTACAGCTTTGTTCACAGTTGTCATAAGATCCATCCTGACACCCGTCCCAGACAAAGCTGACTGTAAAAATACTAAATGCACATTATCATTATCAAAATTTACAAAATCTTTATCAAAATAAATATAATATCTCATTCTTATCTCTTTAACTTTAGCAAAATCAATTTTTAAATCCCTTGTAGAAACCTCTCTGGCATTTCTTCTTTCATACAAAGACCTTGGGAATGAATGATAAATATCAGTCGAAAGCTCTGCGTATCCTTGAGAATATGCAGGCGCCGTAGAAGATAGTGTTTTTACTTCCCAACCATTATATATAGCACCCCTGGTATTTGGAAAGGCTGAGGGTATGTTATTTCCATCCCAATTTTCTTCAAAAATTAAATAATCCCTATATGTAGCCTCTGCACTCCAAACATTAGAAACAGACGAAAAACTCATTAGCCCCAAAAAGGTTACAAAGAATATAATTATTTTTTTTGTCATTTTTTTTAGTCAGTGCACCACCGTCAGAGACGGTGGCTTGATGAGTGTGGTCGCCC
>CAZMNQ010000115.1:0-2850 GCA_964567695.1 uncultured Bdellovibrionales bacterium | reverse complement strand
CAAATAGACACGGGTCTATCCAGCCCGAAAGCTCAGCTTTGTTTTGTACATAACCCAAAATATTAATCACTGTTCCTTTGTGAAAACCCAAATGCAAATGTTTGCGCTCTCCTCCGGTTTCAGCGCTATAAGCTGCGCCTAAACTCCCAATAACATCGCCCGTTTTCAGATCATCTCCGATTGCCCATTTTACGCTGGCCAGCTTCAAATGTCCATAAACCACGGTGATTGGTTGTCCATTCAGCGTACAGTTTTCAACTACTACTCCGCCATAACCAGTAGCCGTTTTCTTGACTTCTATCTTGCCTGAACAAAGGGCATGTATTGAAACATCTGCGTTTAATTCTTCCGGAAAAATTTCAAAGTCTGCCCCAGTGTGATAGCCATAGAATTTTTCCGGTTGAACCGGTGAGTTTTGCGGTGTCACAAATTTACCAAAAGGTTTTTTAGTCACCCTTTCCCCCGCTCTATCCAGGGGGGACTGAAATTCAGACACAACTTGAACATTACCAATCTGGCTATCCAACTTAATCTGGTTTTGATTTTGTGATTGATTAGCAATCGGTGGCGCCACCACAACATTTTTTGAAGAATTCCTCGCTAGAAAAAACCAAGCTCCAAGCGCCATGATTATTGCAAGTGCCAAAATTTTAGACATTATTCTCATGCCCTGTACTACAATTTAATCCCTAATATCTTTAAATTTTTTCGTAAAAGGTTTTTTAAAAATATTTATTTACTTTATCGCACCAATAATCCAGATATATTTTTTCTTCATATTTAGTTTGTAATTGGATTAGGAAAAACACGAATTAGACTGGCATTCACCACGCCATTGTCGCCCGGATTGCCCATAACCACAATTTGATCATTCACTTTCAAATCGCTCAATTTCAAATTGTCGCGTTGAGATTTGATTAAGGTCTGATCGGAAACCGTCACGGTGTTTTCTTTATTATCCCTATCTTTAATAATTACATTATTGTCAGTGACAGAAATGATTATGCCGGATAATCCATAGCCGTTGCGAAAATCCCGCCCTTCAAAATCACGGAAGAACCCCATCATGCCACCGCCATTACCACCTATCGTTCCGCGACCAGAACCAAATCGTGAACCCATAAAATTGCGTTCATAATTTTTGCCGAAGTCCGCTGAAAATCTTGCTTTGTGCAAACCGACTGCCACGCCTGCGCCAAAACTGACCACTGAAATCAGAAAGACGCCAATGATGGCTGCGATAATTTTAAATGTCCTAGATTGAATAAATTCTTTCATATTGTTTATTATAAATTGATTAGATATACTTGTGTTTATTATTAGCTTCTAGGTAAACACTAAATGAGAACAAGAGCGTCATGACTGGCACCAAAACAGCCACGACACTGATTGTTGGAAAGGTTTCCAATAACGAATACATGAAGTCTTGCCAGTTTTGTGCCACCACTTGCATATCGGAAAAAAATAGAGAAACGATGCTCCAAAATTCCGATTGCAAAATTGCCCCGCCAAACGAGAAAATAGCCGCCAAAAAAACTACCATTGACGCACCCAGCCCCAAACGCGAAATTAACAGTCTTTTTCTGATGACCCTATCTTTTTCCACCGCCACAGCCTGAAAAATCCGACTTTCCAATTGTGTGGTCGGGCTTATTTCAGGCATCTGTTTAAATATTTGGTCTAATTTTTGGCTCATATTCAGTAATACGAGTAACCATCACATTCAGATGCATCAGAAAAACTATTTAATCCAGCACTTCTCCTTAACCCATTGAATTCGATGGGTTTAAAATTATTATGCATTTTCAGTTATTAATTTTTTATCATTACCTTTTTTGATTCGATTTTTAGCTTTGCAAATTCCATCAGCACATGGCAGTTCCTCTGGCATTGTGCCGCCAAGTTCCTCTATTGTCCTACGAACTTTTTGACCTACTTGATAATGTGCCAAGCTTGCCAAATCCTCTCCATGGATTTTTCCCCTGCGTAATTTTGCATCAGCCTGTGTCGCACGAAATAAATTAGCCGCTAACTCCTCGCTGCCCATATGATCAAGAATTTTTTGAGATTTTTTCAAACCTTTTTTATTATGAATATCTTTCACCCCCAAACCTCCATATAAACCCATATACCCGAAGTTTTGAAATTTGCCATAATTTTCCACCCCAGCGTTTTCCGCCGCCTCAGCCAAAAAAGATGTATTATGTCCTTTGATTTCATTGCGCAAATTAACTCGTTTATTGTCCTCAATCAACTGATCAGCCTTCTCTTGTCTTTGGGTTTGTATTGCAAAATATGTCTGCCCCAAAGCCACAATTTCCTTGGATGGATCAGAGTTTTGAATTATTAGATAGCAAGCGTAGCGGGATAGATACACTGCGTCAATAGACCTTTTAGCTCCAGAACCAATCTTGACCATATCGAGGACATCCTCGAAATGGTTGTGGATAACTTCACCACTATTCTTACAAGCCTCCTTTGCTTTTTCTATAACCGGCAAAAAATGACGGTATTCTGAATATTCTAAAGCCTTAGCTAAATCGCGAGATGACCAATACTCACTTTGATATTCATTAACTCTTTTTATTTTCTCAAAAATATTATTATGCATATTTCTATATCCTATGAGCTTATAATGATATTATAACACTCCCAACATCACTGTCAACACACTCCCCTGTGGATAACCTTAAAAAAACCAGCCCGTCACCGAGCTGGA
This sequence comes from uncultured Bdellovibrionales bacterium, assembly GCA_964567695.1. Taxonomy (GTDB): domain Bacteria; phylum Patescibacteriota; class Minisyncoccia; order Moranbacterales; family UBA2206; genus UBA2282. The sequence goes on along the minus strand of CAZMNQ010000115.1, from coordinate 131 downwards.
AAAATAAGTACTCAATTTTTATCCGCTCGCCTCGCCTGAGACTTGTCGAAGCGGGCCTTCGGAGGAAATTCAGTAATTTGTTCAGTAACTAGTTACTGAACAAACCTAAAACCAACTCCACGGATTCCACT
>CAZMNQ010000114.1:0-2860 GCA_964567695.1 uncultured Bdellovibrionales bacterium | reverse complement strand
AGTTCTTGTTTTTCTTCCGGAATATATACGCGCAACAGAAAGCGGAGTTTGACGGAAGTTTCTTCCGGGAAGGGGAGTTGAACAAAAGGCATGAAGCGGTTTTTGATATGCAGGCTTAAAATGTCGAATTGGGTTGAATTTTCAAAAATCCAGGAGGAATCCACCGAATCGAAATCATAAAAATCTTTTCCTATAGCGATGCCTTTAGCAGTGATTTGAAAATCAAGAACGCGCGGATCCTTGTTGAGATAAATATAACCCACTACTCCGATTAAAATAAAAGTAATGGCCATGACGGGGCTGTTGGTGTAGGTGGCATAGCCGATAATCGCCAGTAAGATCAAAGCGGCCCACAAATACCATCTTTTTTCGCGCTGGAAAGTTTCGAATTCCGGCGCCTGCCAGGAAAAAAGAACTTCCACGGGGCGTTTTTTTTCAAAAGGCGGATTTTTTCTCAAGTTTTCTTTTTCAAAAGAAGAGGGCTGATGCCCAAGATGATCTATATACATAATTTTTTATTTAAATCTGCTTAGCTATTCTTAATGCTAGCATATTTGCTTCCATGCTCAAAATAGTTTCCTTTAAGAAATAAAATCAAGATTTTGGCAAAGGTATTTTATTAAAAAAATGTTTGACAGAAAAATTTTAATAAGTGCGAAAGAACAAATTGACAATATAACAAGGAGATGCAAGGATTAATTATAAAAAAATTGTTCCTTTAAAAGCAAATAACTTTACATAGGAGGAAATGATATGATTACAGTCAAATTGCTTCCCGGATATAACGCAGAGAAACCGCTAAAAAAAGCTTCACACGCGGCGCTGAAATGTTATCAAGCTGAATCACCAAGATGGGGGAAAATAATTGATGTTGAAGGTCGGGTTTTTAAAACAGGCCATCATACGACGCTGGAACACACCTCATTCACTTTTGACATTGAAGGAATTGCAGTCGGAGACATAACCTTCGGAATGCACTTAGTTAATCCTTTTTATAACAGCGATCAACGGAGTGGCAGATTTTGCGCGAAGATGTTTTTAGAGCCGAATTTTGAGGAAATAGAAAAATATGTCCACAGTTTTTGGCCGGAAATCGGAAAAAATAAATTGCGCGAAATATTGAACTATGTGAAAAGGGGAGTGGGTATTTATCACCAAAATATCCAAAAGGCGACAGAACGGGTGGGGAAGTTTATTTTATCGGAGAGACCTTTTGCCAAAGAAGGATATATCCGGCAAAACTCTCCTAAAATTGCCCAAGAACAAATGAGAATGTTTATTCCGATTATCTTTCCAACGGGATTTGATTTTACTATTGACTTAATCACGCTAGTTTCCATGTATCAGTCGGCTTGGAGTCCATCAACGAAATATGTGCTCCGGCAAATGGTTGAACGGGTTTTAAGGAAATTTCCCGAACTAGGCTTTATGTTCGATAGCAATCTAGAGAGTCAGTGGAAAAACAAAATTCCCTCGGAAGATTCTGTGAAGATCAAATACAAGCCTCGCCTCAAAATTTTAGATATTTTTGGGGCAGAAGATTTTGTTTTACCCATTTCTAAAATTATGCATCCAGTTGACTTACTGCATTTTCTCCCAGAAATGATGGATAATTCGACAGGAGGAATCAGGACGGAAATTGAGATTTCAACAGCCACTATGGGTCAGGATCAAAGACATAGAACAATCGGAAGAAGCGAACCTAAATTTACCGGAAGCTTTTATTTGCCTCCAATCTTAAAAGAGATGAGATTGAAAAAAGAAGCGCTGGAATTAATGAAAAATTGGATAATAATTTCCAAAGGGATTCCAGAAACGCTGGCGATGATTTTGGCACCATATGGAGCGATGGTAACATATAAAAAACGCGGTTCATTTAACGCTATTGCTCACGAACAGGGAAAACGCTTATGCTGGTGCGCTCAAGAGGAAATTTATCATTTAGGAAGATTGTTTCGCTTAGCAATTGGCGCAAAAGGAAGAAAATATAAAAAACTTTTACAAATATTTGAACCGCCTTGCTACAAAACAGGCAAATGTGCTGAAGGAGGGCGCTATTGCGGAAGAGACGTAAAAATAAGAAAAGGAGGAGATTATTTTCCCGAAAGGAGAATTTGATCTTGCTGTAAAAACATTAATAATTTAAAAGACCCTTTGAGCGAAATCGAAGGGTCTTTTTTAGTCGAGTTTACAAATTAACGGCTAATTGGTATTTTAAAGAAGTGGAAGGGTACCCAACCACCGCGAAGAGGAGCCTTGCCAAAAGCGGCGGGTCGTTTGAGGGAACAGTTTTGTCTCGCTACGCGAGATCTGGCGAAGCCAGAAAAACTTAAAATTTAATACACGGAGAGTTGGCAGAGCGGTCGAATGCGACGGTTTTGCCACCGCGAAGCGGGGTCCCGCCGTTGGCGGAAAAACTTAATAAAATGGAAGTGTGGCAGAGTGGTCTAACGCACCGGTTTTGAAAACCGGAGTCCTCGCAAGGGGACCGAAGGTTCGAATCCTTCCGCTTCCGCCAATTTTCAGAATTCGGATTTTGGGTCCCGATAGCCATCGGGATTGCCTCGCTTGACTAATAGCCGGACAAGATAAAAACATTCAGAAGCGATGAAAGCGAAAAATTCAATTCTCGAGCCGCTTGGGTTTAAAAATTTAACTCAAATATAGTTAATAAATAATTATGTCTATAAATAATCAAACCCAAAGAAATCTTTATGGCGATTTGTCTTTATGGTTTTTGTTGCTATCAAATATCGCGACGATTTTCTTTGCAACAACAGAAAGTTGGAATTTGTCAACCATAATGTCCTACATTCTACCCACAAGTGCAACATTGGGATGAAAAAGAAACTGCAATCGG
>CAZMNQ010000113.1:0-2879 GCA_964567695.1 uncultured Bdellovibrionales bacterium | reverse complement strand
AATCCAAAAACAAGTTTTTGAATTTTGAAAAACTTCGCATAGCCGCGCGCCGTTAGGCAAAATTTTATTCAGATTTGAAATTTTTTAATATGAATGTAAAACAATTTATTTCCACAAAAGCTTTTATTGTCCACCAGAATAAAGTATTGATTTTACGAGAAGCAGGCGCATATGAAGATGGTTACAACGCTGGTACATATGAAATACCTGGTGGACGAGTTGAGCCAGGTGAACGTTTTGATGCTGGTTTGTTACGTGAAGTAGAAGAAGAGGTTGGAATAACATCAATAACCGTTGGCAAGCCATTCTTTATTGGAGAATATCACCCTGTTGTCAGGGATGAACAATGGCAAGTTGTTGCTATATATTTTGAGTGCTCAACTGACACTGACAAGGTAGTTCTTAGTAAAGACCACGATAGTTACGAATGGATAGACCCGAGAAATTACGAGGATTATCCGTTGAAGTCAGTGTCGAAAAAAGCTTTTGTGGAATTTGTAAAAAATTTCAAATCTGAATAAAACTCAAGCCCTCCGGGTCGCCCAACACTCGATATCCGCAAGGACTAAAGCCACATTTCAATTCGCTTCGCTTCATTGAAACGTCGGATATCGAGAAACGTTCAGCGCCATTCGCTCGCTCCGCTCGCTCATGGCACTGAACGGCGCGCGGTTCCCGCTGTTCAACGAAATAAATTTTTTATCTTTGAGAAATTTGAAAGTTTTATGAATTAAACAGGGACAGAAAATTTGATTTTTTATCTTTTAAAGAGGGGGATATGGAAGAATATTTATTTGAAAAAACCATGCATACGATATTTGAAGCTATCACGAAAAATTTTGAAAAGTCTGGTGAACTATCAGTTGATGTTGCTAAATTTTTAGAAATGCATGATTGCGCTGATACGGTGAAGCATGTTAATGATGTTGCGCAGAAAGCAAGAGGATTAGCACCTCGTTTTTTGGAAAAAGCAGAAGATGCATTTTGCGCTGGACTTCTTCATGATATCAGTGCTGTATTTCCAAACGAAGATAGGGTGAAAATCGCAACAGAGCTCGGCATTGATGTTTTGCCAGAGGAAAAAACCTGTCCCGCGATTCTTCATCAAAGAATTTCGGAAGTTATGGCAAAAGAAATTTTTGGAATTACTGACCAAAATATTTTGAGTGCTATGGGTTGTCATACTACGCTCAAAGAAAATGCATCTGTTTTGGATAAAATTGTTTTCATTTCTGACAAAATAATGTGGGATCAAGAACATAGCGCACCTTATCAAGCCGATGTTTTGAAAGCTTTGGAAATTTCTTTAGATGAGGCATGCTTTTGCTATTTGAATTACCTCTGGCAACAAAGAGAAAGTCTTGCTATTGTTCATCCTTGGATGGAAGCCGCCTACAAACAATTACATGATTCACTGGGAAAATAAGGAGTTTTGAAAAACTAAATTTACCTCTCTTTCCACTAATATGGTAAAATAAAAATACATTTCAATTAAGAAGATAGTAGAATAAGTGTATGCCAAAAAATAAAACTATAAACGTAAAAGGAACCAAAATTACGATCATAAAGCAGGGTAATTCCGACTACGATTATATTTCTTTGACTGACATGCTTAAAGCGAAGGATGGTGATTTTTTTATTTCCGACTGGTTGAGAAATAGAAATACGATTGAATTTTTGGGTATTTGGGAAAGAATTTATAACCCAAATTTTAATTATGGCGAATTCGCCATAATTAAAAGTAAGGCGGGTTTGAATAACTATAAAATAAGCGCAAAAGAGTAGGTAGAAAAAACCAAGGCCATAGGCTTGAAGGCTACAACCGGCAGATACGGCGGAACTTATGCGCACAAAGACATCGCCTTCGAATTCGGAATGTGGATTAGCGCTGAATTCAAAATTTATCTCATCAAGGAATTTCAAAGATTAAAGGAAGATGAAAATGACAGGCAAAAGTTAGAATGGAATCTTCAAAGAACGCTGGCAAAAATTAATTATAAAATTCATACCGATGCCATCAAGGAAAAACTGATTCCGCATGAATTGACCAAAGATCAAGCAAATATGAAATACGCCAACGAAGCGGATTTGCTCAATGTGGTGTTGTTCGGAATAACCGCCAAAATGTGGCGAGACCAAAATCCAAAGTTAAAAGGAAACGTTCGAGATTACGCCCCAATTGAACAGCTGGTAGTCTTGTCCAATCTTGAAAGTATAAACGCATTGCTAATTCGCGAAGGACTTTCTCAAAAAGATCGAATCTTAAAATTAAATAATACTGCGATAATTCAGATGAAATCGCTTTTAACAAATAACGGAGTAAAGGAATTGGAATCACCGAAATAAAACACCCGAAAGAGTTTTGGGCTCGGGCATTCACCTCTAACCCCTCTGCCCAAAATTCAAAACGGAAAAAGAAATTTTAAAATTTTTAAAACAATTCCGACTGCTGTCGGAAAAAGAAAAGAAATACATCAGCTAACACGGCATATCCGGTTACGGCTTTTTACAAAAGCCTCCACCTAATTTTTCTTTCGCTCCTCTTCAGAAAAACTTCGGATACACCTAACGTTCAACGCCATTCGCTCGCTCCGCGCGCCGTTAGGCGAAATGCCAATAAAAACGGCACATCATATAACAAGGAATATCCGATTCGCAAGCTAAATAAAATTATTTTTTATTTTATGGAAATCCTAAAAGAGTCCGGGCAAGAAAAAAAATCAAAATACGAAGAGCCTCCCTATGCAAAAAAGAAATTAGAAAAAGGAGAATTTGCGATAGGTTATTTCCATGGACAAACTTTTCTTTTTATCCCTAAAACAATAAGCGAAGTTCTAGGTGCTCAGCGGATTCGAGATTTGGCGGATCAGATTTTCAGC
>CAZMNQ010000112.1:0-2910 GCA_964567695.1 uncultured Bdellovibrionales bacterium | reverse complement strand
AAGTTAAGGTATACTACCAATATGAGCAAGGAAGATTTAAAGCAGAAAATTAAAGAAGCAGTGGAAAAAGACCCTCTGAGGGTAAATATTCAGAAGGTGTCTTTGTTTGGCTCTTTCGTCCGCGGAGATTTTAAGGATGATAGCGATGTGGATGTTCTCATTGAATTTACGCCAACGGCTAGTATTGGTTTTTTTGAGCTGGCTCGAATCAAAAGGAATATGGAGAGTTTTACAAATAGAGAAGTTGATTTGCTAACTCCTGAGGCTATCAGTAAATATTTTAGAGTCGAAGTTTTAAAAGAAGCTGAAAAAATTTATGAAAAATGATAATACATATTTGGAGCATATTTTAGAAGCAATTAATTCTATTGAAAGTTATCTTGGTGATTCTGATTATGAAGATTTCAAGAATAATGAAATGGTTATTGATGCTGTTGTTAGAAAATTGGAAATCATAGGCGAAGCCTCTAATAATCTCAGCGAAAAGTTTAAGCGAGAGAATCCAGAAATGCCACATCGTGATGCTATTGATATGCGGAATTTCCTAATTCACGAATATTTCGGGGTCAATACTAAAATAGTTTGGAAAACTTATAAGAATAATTTGCCAGAACTTAAGAAATTCATAAAGGAGCTTCTCCGATAGTTAGCGGAGTTAAAGCTAGGCTCGAACAGGACTCTTGCCCGTCCGTAGCTTTTGGCGAAGGAGAGAATCGCAATCTGCCGCGGCGGATGATTGCTGATATATACCAAGAAAAGATAAGGCAGGGGAAAACCCTGTTTTTGTGTTATAATCTAGTTAGGGCATTTCCCCGCGGCTTGCTGCGGTAGTGTCTAATAAAAAAATTACAGCTGATACCTCGTGGGCTTGCCCCGAGAAGATTCATTAGTGGTGCTTATCAAGGACAGTCCTGGGCGAGCACTAATCCTCCCCAAAACCTAGTAAATATTTTTGCAAAAAAGAAGATAAAAATAGAAGCCTCTATAGAGGCTTCTATTTTGTTAAGTAACTAGTTCAGTAACAAACCGCCCAATTTTCGCCCAGTCGCCCAAAGTGGGATTTTTTGGTATGATTTGGATATGGAAAATTTAGTTAAAATTATAAAAGAACGGCGAAGCGTTTCCCAGTTTTTGGATAAAAAAATATCCAAAGAAATTATTGATGAATTGATTGAGCTTTCCAGTCATGTGCCATCCGGTTGTAACACGCAATCGTGGTTTTTCGCGGTTTTTGAAAGTGATGAAGCGAAAGAAAAATTGACTAAATATATCGAGTCGGGTTATCAAAAAATTAAAGATGAATTTTGAAAGAGAAATAAAATTTTAAGCGGGATTTTTTCCAAGGCACTGGATTAATTTTCCAAATATGTCCAGTTTGATAGAGCGCCCGTGTATGTCCTGGTTTTTTCTCGACCGTATGACAAGGCCGGGTTGGCACAGGCGATAAAAATTTCTAAGAATGAGAGAATCAGTGAAATTGCGGAAGAAAGTGTCAAAACCAGCGTTGCTATGGCCATGCAAAATTTTCTTTTGGCAGCGCATGCCAAGAAATTGGGCACGCGGGTCAAGGATGGGATCAAATTCTTCGTCAACCATAAAGATTTAAAAGACAAATTTTATCAGGAATTTTCTATTCCAAAAGAATATAAATTGCTGTCGGGAATTCAGTTGGGCTATATAGTCGATAAATCTAAAATAGCTGCTATTAGATTGTCTTTAGATAAAATTAGAAAGTTTTTCTAGAGTCGCCTAAAGTAGAATTTTTTGATATGATAAATTCATAATAATAAAAATAACTTTATGAATTGCATAATAATCCACGGCTGTCCAGACAGCGAAGAAGAAATGGTGAGTCTGGCTGATCTGGCATTTCATTGGATTCCATGGACAAGAGAGAAATTAACGGCGCAAGGAATCAAAATAGAAACTCCTGTTATGCCTGAACCTTGGGAGCCGAAGTATAAAAAATTCAAAGCGGAATTTGAAAAGTATGTTGTTGATGAAAATACTATTTTAATCGGGCATAGTTGCGGTTGCGCTTTTTTGGTGCGCTGGTTGGGAGAAACAAAACAAAAAATTGCCAAACTAATTTTAGTAGCTCCTTGGAAAATTCCGAATAAGGAGAGAGATGGCGCAGATGTGGATTTTTATACATACAAAATTGATGAAACAATCAAAGACAGAATTCAGGAAATTATAATATTTACTTCAGATAACGAAGATGCTGATGGCAAAAGAAGTCTTGAAATTTTCCACCAAGTGTTGGGCGGTGAAATAATTGAGCTAAAAGGACATGGACATTATACGATGGGTGATATGGGAACAAATGAATTTCCTGAATTGATTGAGGATATTTTGAAAAACTAGGCTTATGAAAAAAGATAGTATTCAAATTAGCACTGATTTTTCTGAAAAACTTTCTAAGGCGGCCCTTCCCGGTATGATAAAGGCGTAAATATTTAGTAATTAAAAGGATGAGAAATCATTTCGAAGAATTGGAACATCTTGAGACTAAGAAGGATATCCTGGAGGGAGTTATGGATTCAATGGAAAAGGATTATTTTTCGTTATTAGATGATATAGATGCTCTTGAAGAAGAGAAGAGAGGAAAATTAGAAGAAATTATTGAAATTGATATTCCTAGTATTAGGAGATTTATTGATGAAAAAATGCCTAAACTTTTAGAGCGAATGAACGATGAAGTTAGAAAGAGAAAAATTGAAATAATAACGGGAAACAGTGTGACGGATGTTATGAAAAATTCTGTTATAGCCGGAATTGCCGCGGTTAAAAAAACCATAGAGGGCATAAAAAACGGTAAAGTGGAAAGTGGAGATGACTTGAAGGTTGCCTACAGAGATATGTTAATAATTTTTCAAAACATTTTCAGTTACGGAAATTATTATTTGG
>CAZMNQ010000111.1:1439-2941 GCA_964567695.1 uncultured Bdellovibrionales bacterium | reverse complement strand
TTCCATCAAATTCTCAGTTGCCATAATATTTATAAAAATGATTAAATAAACCCTTCTATTCTAATTATAGCCTGTTTTCACCCTATTTTCAACTTTACGAAGAACCCTTAGCTTTTAACCCTGATAAGTGTGTGGTTAGGAAGAACCACATCAAACCGCACAAAAAATCTTTTGTCATGCCCACCGTGGGCTTCGGCCACTTCTTCCAGCTTATAATTCAAGATTTTCTTAATTTTTACTTTCTTATTTCCTTTGGACTCGATTGCCTCGATCTTGTCTGTCAAAAACATTTCGTTGTGCATAAAGACGATGTTGAAAGTTTGGCCGGCGATTTTCTTTCGGCCTTCGATTTGTCCGACAAATTTTACCCCCACACCAAAACTGCTTTTTTTATTAGTTAATCTTTTTATTTTATCGTAAGATTTTTTTACATTATTTTTGGTGTGGGGGTGTATATTTTCTCCATCAAAAAGTTTTCCTTCAAAATTATGTTCCGGTTCGTTACCCAGCAAAAATCCCTTGGAGTAACCACGATTAACCAGGCTGTCTAATTCTTTTTGTTGCTCTTTGACAACTTGCTTGAAATTTTTCCGACCGACCGCGTCGATAATTTGGCGATACGCGCGTGCCACCGTGGCCACATAATAGATGCTCTTGGCACGACCTTCAATTTTCAAAGAATCTATGCCAGCTTCAAGCAAATCTTGGATGTGCGATGACAAATTCAAATCGCGGCTGTTGAAAAAATAGGTGCCATGCCGATCCTCTTCCAAATCAACTTCAAATCTCTTCTGATCATCAACAACGCTAGCAGCTAATATTTCATTATTGTTTCTTTCTTGGCAAGTTTTTAGATTTTTAATTTTAGGTTTTAAGTTCATTTGAAATTTGAAATTTGAACTTTGAACTTTTTGGCTATATTTCCAGCGGCAAGGTTGCGTGCAATCTCCCAGATTGGCACTGCGATTGCTCATCCATTTAGACAAAATGCAACGCCCCGAATAACTCATGCACATCGCGCCGTGAATAAAATATTCCAATTCCATCTTCGGAACGGCTTTTTTGATTTCCCGAATCTCTTCCAGTGTCACTTCCCGCGCCAAAACAATTCTTTTCACGCCCGCTTTCGCCCAAAATTTGACCGCTTCAATGTTGGTAGCATTGGCTTGCGTGGAAAGATGGATTTCTACTTTCGGTAAATATTTTTGAACGAGCATTATGATGCCCGGATCGGCCACAATGACGCCATCGATATTTAAATTTTTTAAGAATTTTAAATGTCGTTTAATGTTTTCCAAATGAACATTGTGCGCGTAAATATTCAAAGTTATATAGATTTTCTTTTTATGCTGGTGCGCAAAGTAAACGGCTTCCCGCAAAGAATCTTCAGTGAAATTATTGATCCGCACCCGCAACGAAAAATCCGGCACACCGGCATAGACCGCGTCCGCACCATAGGCGATGGCGTATTTTAATTTCTCTAAATTCCCCGCCGGCGCGAG
>CAZMNQ010000111.1:0-1339 GCA_964567695.1 uncultured Bdellovibrionales bacterium | reverse complement strand
CCCGCCGGCGCGAGCAATTCGATTTTTTTCATAGCTAAATATTAGACTTATCCCTGAATAATTTTTCAAGCGAAACTTTTTAATTTTGGGTTCGACGCAGTTAAAAATTTTGAGGGATACCTTAGTATCCGAGAAATTTTTAACCAGTCGTAGCCAAAATTTGGAAGTTTTTAGCGAAAAGATTATTCAGGGTAAGTCTAATGCTACTCTCAAAGTTAATTTTAGTCAAAACAAAAAGACTGCCTAGGCAGTCTTTTTGTTTTGACTATGTATTTTTATCTAACTTTTCTATTAGAGTTATATTTGCATGTCTTTGTCAGGATTGGTGTTCCACCAACGCAGTCCGTTGGGGTTGCCCTTAAAACTGTTCTTGTTTGCGTTCCATCAAGCTGGCAAGCGCCAAATTTAGAATAGGTGAAAGATGTGCAAGTCGGGCTTGTTGTGCTATATGAACAAGACTGAGTCAAAACTGGAGCTGTTCCGCCAACACAACCAGTCGGTGATGAAGATGTAACCGTTCTTGTCTGAGTTCCATCCGGCTGACAAGGAGCAAAGGCAGAATAAGTATAACTGGTACAAGTCGTGGGCACTGTTACAGCAGAGATTAGGGAATATGCCACACCAGAAAGAATGTCCGTGCCCAATTTGTTATCAAGAATTACATCTGAGTCATTATAGACACCCGAACCGGAAAAAAACATTTGCACCGCGTTATCGACTGCCGTATCCAAAAGCTTAAAATTCAAAGTTGCTATTTTTCCAGAAGCGGTATTTACGCCAGGTGACGGTTTTGCCAAAGTGATAATTATTTGTCCATTGGCAGGATCATTATTAACAATTTCACAGGACTTGCCGTTATACACGCAACTCGCGTTAGAAAAAGCTGAATTGTCCGTGTTCCAACCCAATAATTGCAGACTGCTCGTATTATATTTAATCACTGCTTTTGCCGCTACAGCATTACTGCCATTAGTATTAAGTAAAACATCCAAATTAAAATTACTTCCTTTATCTACACTGATATTGGCAGGTCTAAAAGTCAAACTGGCCGTTTCGCCCGTAGCCGTAGATTTAGTTTGAATATCCATAGAAACCATCGAAATGATAGCTATCAATATTCCTGTCACAAAGGCAATGACAAAAATTCCTTGCCATGTTTTGACTTTCGTTTTTTTGATTAAAACAAAAGTTTTCCCCAACCACGAATAGGTGTTCTCAGCGACTCTGTCTATGGGTCGCTTATTTTTCATGTCCATTTTTTCTTTTCCCATTAATCCCAAACAAAGTTTGAAAATTTAACTGGGTGTTTTTTAAAAAATAATTATTAAACTTTTAATTA
>CAZMNQ010000110.1:0-2944 GCA_964567695.1 uncultured Bdellovibrionales bacterium | reverse complement strand
GCTCAACCTCCCAAAAGTAAAACTAATTTAGTTAATTTTGTATTATTCCTGTGGTTTATTATCCAGAATATTATCTTCTGCCGACGTAATATCCGGGCTACTCAAACTATTTGCATCAGTCGGCTCAGTAGTATCCGCTGCTGGACTAGAAGAAGCGCTGAGATTTTCAGGCGTATTGGCAATTCCCCTGTCCAAATTATCTAACATTTTCTTGATTTGAGCTATGGCTTCTTCAGCGCCCTTCATATCCGCAGGAATAAGACCTAAAACCTTTTCATATTCTTTCCTGGCTTCACTACTTCGACTAGTTTTTTCATATAGAAGCCCGAGATTGAAATGAGTATTTATTTCATTTTCATTGGCCTTCAAGATTGTCAAAAATATACTCTCTGCATATTTGAGATCTTCGTCCTTACCTCTTGCCTGATACAATCTGCCCAGATTGAATAAATAACCGCTCTGTCCATTGCTACTCAATTTGACAGCCTTTCCCGTATTATAAATTGCCCCATCCAAATCGCCTGATAATTCCTCCACCGAAGCTAAATTATAATAAGCCACCGGCAAATTATCCTTCTTTTCTATGGCCTTGGAAATTAAATCTTTCGCTTCATCAACGGCTTTTTTCTTTTCATCCTTGTCTTTGCTGGCACCAGCCATTCTCAATTTAACATCCGCTAGTTTCAAATAAAATCCCGGGTTATTTGGCTCTAATTTCAAAGCATCATTATAAGTGTCTGTTTCTACTTGTAAATATTGGCTGTCAAAAACACTGGCAGCCTCATAAATTTGCGCTAAGAATTCCGTCGCTTGCGCGTCTTTTGCCATCAACGCTTGACCGCTCTTGGCAGCGACAATTGAATTATTAACATCCTTCCTGATTTCATCTACATTGGCATCCTTATCTTTCAATCCCTCCTTATTGGCTAAATACATATATTCTTGTCCGATTCTGATATAATATTTTCCTTCTTTATTATTCAACTCAACAGCTTTGAGTAAATTTTTTATGGAACCATCCTCGGAAACATTGCCGCCGCGAACCGCCGCTCCGGCATAAATATCCGCCACAAAAATTCTTCCAATGAATATAAAGGAAAATATTGCTCCCACACTCACCAGCATAAAAACAAAAGCTAAGCTTAGAGCGTATTTGGGTGAAGAACGCAAGGATAATTTTATATATTTTTTCTCCAATTCGCTTTCGCTTTCGTTAATGGAAATAGCCATAGCCAATGTTCCGATTAACGCCATCATGATTATATTTATTCCCTCCAGTCGATAGATAAGCAAACTAGAAAGCAATACGAAAGAAGCTGAAACCATACCCAAGGAATATATTTTGTTTTTCTCCTTCTCTCGGCTCAGCAAATACATCGTTACGCTGATAAAAGACAAAATTAGCAGTAACATAGCCACCACGCCCAGAATTCCGATGGTTGGCAGCGCTTCTAATATAATTCCCCTGCCTTGATAAAAGCGCAAGCTATATAATTCGCTTAAATTAAAATCGCTCGATTTATGCAGAGAAAACGCATAGCCATAACCGGATGGTCCAACTCCTAATAGTGGATTTTCCTTAACTGTGTTTTTGGCAATGTCCCAAGAAAAATTGCGGTCAAAAGAATCCATTATTTTTATCGGCATCTGGATTTCAGGATTTTTAATCAAGTTTATTTTAGGCAACATTAACATAGTCAGAATTCCAATGAAAATAACAGCTGGAATCCACATAACATTTCTCGCAGGAGTTACAACTCGCGAAAGGATATAAATCAGGAAAAATCCGGTTCCAATTAAAAGTGCCAGCCACGGAGAAAAATCATAGAAAGAAAAAATAACTAGTAGGTTAGAAACCAAAACTAGGGTCAGAATAACATTCAGAAAATATTTTAGCCATTTCTTCATTTTATCTTGGCCATTGATTTCAAAAATTATCATTATCATAACCGGCACCAGCATTGCCAGAAAAACTCCCAAGCCCGTCACTGAACCTACTACATTAATAGGCACGATCTGCTTTATTTTTTCGGAAAAAATATTCACATCAAAAATTCGCAGCGCCGTCCAAAAAGAAATTAAGGCGCCCGAAGTTACAATCGCACCAATGAAAATCTTAAATCTTTTGATATTAAAATGACCGGCAATAATATAATATGCCACAATCATAGCCGTCAGACTGACAAGACTGCGAGAAAGATCTTCTGAAAACCCCCAAAAACTATACCAGCGATTGAAAGAAAAAATCGTTGCTACAAGATATACTAGCCAAAAAATCGCCAGTGGAACATCCAGCGGAGTCTTCTTTATTCCCATTTCTCCGGTAATAACCGAACGAACAACCCAAAAAACCAACGCCAAAAGAATCCAAAAATAGAAAAAAATCTGTTTTTCAAAAAACAAGCCTTGAAATGTCCAGCCGGTAAAAAAAAGTGGCAGTCCGAAAAAAATCACCGCCAGGCAAAATGTTATGCCGCCATCCAAAAACCGTGTCAAAAAATCTGATTGTTTAACAACTTTGACTTCCTTCATAGGTGCAGATTCGGATGTTTTTACTTTTGTTGTTCTCATATTTTTTATATAATTATTTCTCTTATTCTTAATCTATTATAGCATAAAAAACAAAAAAACAAAATGCAAATTTTTGTTTTTTTGTCTGTCCTCCGCCTACCTATTTTTCCCCGATAATCCACCAGTTGAAAGAAACATCTTTGTCGCTAGGTTCGGCTAGTTTCAAGGTAAAATTAAGTTTGTCTTTGTCTTCAGAAACGCTCCACGCAAGCGGTTTATCAGAAATTGGCGTCACCATCAAACGGCTGGAATCTTTACCAATGGCTGTCGTGTTAACTGTAACCTCTGTTGTTTTTGTTTTTGTTGCCGCAATCACCACGCTACCCACCACCGCAGCATCCTTATCAGCATTGTTGATGGTGACATTGTTGGT
>CAZMNQ010000109.1:0-2986 GCA_964567695.1 uncultured Bdellovibrionales bacterium | reverse complement strand
CAGATAGGACATTTCTATATGACGCTAGTAGGACATTATCATAAAATTTTCACAAGCACAAAACGACTGTTGAAACATGGTTTCAATGCTTATTTATGCCCAAATTTTTCCTGTTCCTATTTTAGAAAAATCACTGGAATTTGCGCCAAATGACAAAGCGACTCCTTCGGAAATTCCATATAGCTTTGAATTCGCATATCTAGAGTTGGAAAAAATATTTTTGGCTCGATTAAATGAATCTTTTGTCGCATGTACCAGCACCCCTACAGAACTTCCGACAAGATCCCAGCCATTACGTATTTCCTGCGATTCGCCGTCCTCATGAATATACCAAGTGGCAAGGGCTTGCGCGCCGGCACTCATACCAGCCACAATCGCGCCTCGTTCAATAGCTTCGCGCAAAAGTGGCATGAGGTTCCATTTTTCAAAGTTATCCATAAGGAGCTTGGTTGTTCCACCCCCGAGATAAATAACGGCAGCGTTTCTTATGGCATTTTCGGAAAATTCACGTCCTTTGGCTTCCGTGGCAATTGTAATATTAAAGCAATCTCCAAAGGTCTTATTTATTACATCTCCATATCCTTCGGCATCAGCCGCGGCTGTGCCGAAAAAGACAAAGGATGCTCCTTTGTTTGCGGATTTTTTTATTACTTCATCTATTTCTTTTGTTTCACCCTTCGCGATCTCGCCACCTCCGATGAGAAATATATTTTTTACCATACTTTTTTATAACATTTTAATAATTATTATACATGTACACAAAAACCTATTCCAAATCACGCATATCCGGATTGTCTGGAATAAATTCAGCCGAAATTCCCGTCTTTTTAAAATACTCCGCCATTCTCATACAAGCAAATTTTTCGGTTGAATAATGCGTTCCGCCAATCATATTTATTTTATTTTCCTTAGCAACCTTATGAGCTTGAAGCGATGGCTCGTAGTCCTGATTAGGATAAGTTACTCCCGTCAAAAAAGTATTAATTCCAAGTTTTGCTACTTCTGAAATTATTTCCGGATCATTCCCTCCGCCAGCCACTATAGCAACTTTTCCATTTCTTATTTCATCTTCTCCATACTTCCATAGTTTAACCTTATGTTCAATAGCTTTTTCAAATCTTTCTGCCATTTCAGAAACATTTTTATGATCAGTTTTACTAATTACTCCGGATGAAAATCCAAAGTATTTGGCAAATTCTCCCAATTGCACTAATCCAAGAGCTTTTGCGAAATTTACAGAAGTTGAATATTCACCATTCCTATCAAGTGGAGTATGCAAGGTATAAATTGAAATCTTGTTCTTCCTAAACTCACGGAGCAAATATTTGTTGAAATTAACAAATGGCGATTGATTTTCTTTGACTTTCCAATCCACCGGGTGATGCGTAAAAAGTAAAATATTTTGCTCCTTTTTATCCAACACTTCCCGCATAACATTCTCGCTTGGAAAAACGGCAGTATAAACTTTAACAACTTCATCCGTGTTGTCAGCCAAAATTCCCATATACCTTTTTCTAAAATTTTCCGTAACAAATTCTTGGTCAAATTCAATATTGCTCCAATCGTCTCGACATTTACTGAGTTTAAAATCATTTTCTAATTTTTGATACAGCTCTTTAGTGTTCATATTATTTTTTAAGCTAATTTATATATTCTTTTGACATTTTCACCAAACACCTTCCATTCGATTTCTTCACCAAAATTCAATGACTCCACCAGCTTGATATGCTCATCAATCTTACACATCGGCCAGTCAGTGCCGAAAATAACCTTGTCCGGTCGATCAGAAATTGTCTTTTTTAGAATCTTTCTGACTTTTTCAATGCCCCCGCTTTTTTCAACCACTTCCTCATCAGCCATAGCCGCGGTTTCAAAGTAGATGTTGGAAATATCTTTGGTTATTTCATAACAATAATCCATTTTCGGCCAATAATAGTGCGTGATAATGACTTTTAATTTGGGATATTTTTTCGCAACTTCCACAATGTATTTCGGATCATTCCATTTCGCGCACTCGCTATCGCCAGAATTTTCACCGGTGTGGAACAAGACCGGCACATCGAAATTTTGGCATAATTCATAATATGGCAGGCATCTTTCATCTGTCGGATAATATGGATCATGACCCGGGAAAAATTTGAGTCCTTTGATTTTTCCTTCTTCCAATAGCTTTTGGTATTTTTCCAATTCACTCGAGCCTCTCTGAATAATTTGCGGACTACCGAGAAGAAACAAATTTTTGCGCTCGCCAATCAATTCGATGGCTTTATCTAAATCGACAATACTATCACTGCTTTCAATATTATCCGGAACTATAATTGCAGAGCCTATCCCATTTTTTTGCATCTCTTCCAAGAACAAATCAAAAGCGCCTTGCAAAGATTTTGCATTGTCGTTATATAGGGAAATGTGTACATGGGAATCAATTATCATTTTTTTGAGATTAAAAATTAGATTATATTAACAATACACGATTCGAGCTAAATTCAACAGATTGTGAGCTCCATCCGCCGCTTCTTCCCAAGTCAATTCCTTGCCATGCTCTTTCTTGTATATCTCTTGGAATTCTTTTATGTATTTTTCAGATGGTTCCATAAGTTAATTGATTAATTTTTTCTATCCCATCCTTCAAAACCATTGTGGCTTTGCAATCATCCTCGTTATATTCCAAAATTCTTTTTAAAACATCTTCATCTTTATTTTCAAGATATTCATTAAACCACTGAATGGACAATGCTCCGGATGGTGTCTTGTCTCTCCAAGAAAAACCAAGATATTGGGCGATGTCTTTTATAGAATAACTTCCCAACGGCCAGTCAGTGTTCTTTTTTACAACCTGATACAAATCAATAGTCTTTGGATTAGCAAAAAATGATTCGACTTCTTCGGCTGAAACGACATCCGGATATTGCTTTTGCATCTTTCTATACATAGTTTGATTCCAGAATCTAACGCAACATATTTGGCGCGAAGCGCCAATAATGCT
>CAZMNQ010000108.1:0-3050 GCA_964567695.1 uncultured Bdellovibrionales bacterium | reverse complement strand
ATGGCGTTTTCAGTCAACTATACTGATGTTGCCACCCTATGGGTTTCCTTTGCCGATGTAGTCACCCAAATGTAGTCACCCAAAATATCATAAATCACTTTATAAATTAAATTTTTTTATCTAAAATAAAAGCCTCACCTAGCGTGAAACTTTTATTATTTTTAACAAAATTGCTATTTTCTATCGTGTCTTCTTCTTTCCACTTCATTCAAATATTCTTTGCGAAGTCGCACGCTTTTGGGAGTGATTTCCAAATATTCATCAGCACTCATCACTTCCAAGCCGGTTTCAATCGTGATGGTGGTTGGCGGCGCCAATTGCAAAGCTTCATCGGCTCCCGAAGAACGCATGTTCGACATCGCCTTGCCCTTGGTCGGATTAACTGACATATCCAAGCCCTTGGAGGTGTTGCCGATAACCATACCTTCATAGACCTCCGCGGATGGCCCGATATATAGTGTCCCACGATCTTGCAAATTGGCCAAAGAAAATCCCAAGGCTTTGCCGCTAGTCATAGAAACCATCGCCCCAGCTGATCTTCTTTGAATTTCCCCAACATATGGTCGAAAACCAACCACTCGACTCGACATAATGCCTTCGCCTTTCGTATCAATCACAAATTCTCCGCGATAGCCCAAAAGTCCGCGCGTCGGTCCTTCAAATACCAAACGACTTTGACCATTTACTTGTTTCATATTGGTCATAATTGATTTTCGACGACCCAATTTTTCAATAATTGTTCCCGCGCTCACATCCGGCACATCAATCGTCACTTCTTCGAATGGTTCTACTTTCTGCCCATCTTTTTCCTTGATAATAACTTGCGGCTGCGACACTTGCAGTTCATAACCTTCTCGGCGCATATTTTCCAAAAGAATTGCAATGTGCAATTCCCCTCGGCCATAAACTTTGTAGTGATCACCTTCAAAATCAATGCGTAGTCCGACATTGATTTCCAATTCTTTGGCTAATCTTTCCCGAATTTGCTTGTTGGTCACAAACTTTCCTTCGCAACCCGCAAACGGTGAATCGTTGACAAAAAAATTCAAAGATATGGTCGGCTCATCAATGTGAATGGCTGGCAACACTTCTTGATCTTCTGTTTCACATACGGTTTCCCCAATAAAAATGTCCGCCAAACCTGCAATCATAACAATGTCCCCTGCCATCGCTTCTTTCACTTCTTTTCGCTCAGTGCCGTGAAAAGTGTAGAGCTTTGTGATGCGTCCGGTTCTGGTTTCACCAGTTGATTTTTTAATAACCACTGTCTGGCCATCTTTGATGATACCTTCATAGATTCGGCCCACGGCCATGCGACCCAAAAAGTTATCATAGCCCAAATTGAAAGCTTGCATGCGCAAGGGTGCTGTTGTGTCGCCATCGGCGTGTTTCACTTTCGTAATAATCGTTTCTAAAAGCGGCGTCAAATCATGCCCCTCGTCATTCATATGTAATTTCGCAATACCCTCTCGTCCAATCGCATAAACTACAGGAAATTCCAACTGTTCATCGTTGGCGCCCAAATCTAAAAATAATTCAAAAACTTCTTCCTGAACAATGTCGGGTTGCGCCGCTGGTTTATCAATTTTATTAATCACCACAATCGGTTTCAAACCCAGCTCCAAAGATTTTTTCAACACAAATCTGGTTTGTGGCATCGGCCCTTCCTGCGCATCCACCACCAAAACTACGCTGTCAATGGAACGCAATACTCGTTCCACCTCTGAGCCGAAGTCAGCATGTCCCGGTGTGTCCACGATATTGATTTTCGTATCTTTATAGAAAATCGAAGTGTTCTTCGCATAAATCGTAATGCCCCGTTCTTTTTCCAAAGCGTTCGAATCCATACTGACCGACTCATCAGTCACCATACCAGTCTGGCGCAAAATGGCGTCAGTCAGGGTTGTTTTGCCATGATCCACATGGGCAATAATCGCAATATTTCTAATTTCCATAAAACTACGAATTACGAATACCGTACGAATGTACGAATATTTTTCATTAAATCTACAAATTACAAAATTCACACAAATTTATAAACATCCATTCGTAAATTCGTATCTGGTTCGTAATTCGTAGGGAGAAACAAAAAACTGCCACCTGGCAGAGCTAAGTTAATCTACTTAAGAAAGTATAGGCTTTTACGCATATTTTGTCAACCAATTTAGGAATAAAAAAAGCCGGAATTGAGTTGGGATTGTGGAGTGCGCCTCACGAGGCGCATCCCAACTCAATTCCGAGTACTACAGGTTGGGCGCCACAACCTATCCAAGGACAATAAAACACACTAAAACATGCTTTATTCCCTGGTCTCTGGCTATGCAATAACCAAAGGACGCCGGCTGTTGTCCAGACTCGCCTGAGTCCAGACCTCCTCAAGCTCACTATTTACAAATTAGCACAAAATCTAAAAATGGCAAGCTACGCTATTTTTTTCAAATAGCTGCGTCTTTTTTCTTCCGGGAATCTTTCAATGGCATAGCGCAAAGTTGTGCGGGGCATTTTTAGAAGATGTTTTTGTAAAAAAAGTTCCGCGGTTTTTTGATCACGCTTGCCGACTTCGCGCAATGCCCAGCCAACGGCTTTGTGGATCAAGTCATATTTATCTTGTAATAATATCGCTGCAATTTTCAAGGTGTCGGAAAAATCATCTTGGCGGATAAAAGCAAAAGTGGCCAAAATGGCGATGCGCCGTTCCCACAGATTTTTTGAGCGGGCTAATTTATATAAAATCTTTCGCTCCGCCGGCTTGTTCAGCAAATATTCCCCCACAATTTTGGGCGCGGTCAGATCCACCAAATCCCAATTATTGATGTACGGCGTATTTTTCAAATAAAATTTAAAAAAATATTTTTGTGTCTTTTCGTCCGCCTGGGCAAATTTTTCCACCAAAATCAACAGACCTGTCAGGCGAAATTCGTGATAGGGACTTTGCAAAAGTTTTTGAATATCTGGCAAGTTCAGCTGCCCATATTTCTTAACCACCTTTCTTTGCGCCGGCACCACAATCCCCAAAAATTTATCACCTGCGCCATATTCCCCTTTGCCCG
>CAZMNQ010000107.1:0-3053 GCA_964567695.1 uncultured Bdellovibrionales bacterium | reverse complement strand
AAGAATCAATTATTTAAGTACCCGCAAGGGGAAGATTTTTGCATTTACAGTTAACTTTATGGATAAAATTATTATTAAAGGCGCCAGAGAACATAATTTAAAAAATGTTGATCTGGAATTGCCAAGAGACAAATTCATCGTTTTCACTGGCATTAGCGGTTCAGGTAAGAGCACGCTGGCTTTTGATACGATTTTTGCCGAAGGCCAGCGAAGATATTTGGAGAGTTTGTCGTCCTATGCGCGGCAATTTTTGGGACAGATGGACAAGCCGGATGTCGATTATATTGAAGGTTTGTCGCCGGCGATTTCTATTTCGCAAAAAGCGGCTTCGCAAAATCCGCGTTCGACTGTTGGCACGGTGACGGAAATCCATGATTATTTGCGCTTGCTCTATGCCAAAATTGGAATTTCACATTGTCCTGTTTGTAATCGGGAAATTACGAAACTATCGATTGATGAAATTGTGGATAGAGTCATCGGTACCAGCGAAAACCAAGAAATTGAGATTTTGGCGCCGATAGTGCGGCAGAGAAAAGGTGAATATTCCACGCTACTAGAAGAAATGTGGAAGCGCGGTTTTTCCAAAGCATATGTGAATGGAGAAAAAATCGAATTGTCTTCGAAGGTTGATATAAAATTGGCGCGCTATAAAAAACATAACATTGATATTGTTATTGATACAGTCGTAATAAACGATGATAATATTTCGCGAATTTTTGAGGATGTGGAGAAAGCGCTCAGATTGGCGGAAGGTTTAGTAAAAATTAATTTTCAGGGAAACGCGCAAGAGCTAAGCTCTAGCCAGGTAATTACTCCTCAAGAGCTTAGCTCTCGAGGAGGTAAGAAATCTAAAAAACAATCACAAACAATAGTTTATAACCAAAAACTTTCTTGTCCGGTGCATGAGATTGAATTTCCGGATTTGGAACCGCGTCTGTTTTCTTTTAATTCGCCGTTTGGCGCGTGTCCGGCTTGCGAAGGTTTGGGCGTTAAAAAAGAAATTGACGCGGATTTGGTCATGCCAGACAAGACCAAAACGATTGCGGAAGGCGGACTGATGCCGTGGAATTTTAAGAAAAATAATTATTATGGCGGGGTGCTTTTGTCAGTCTGCAAACATTTTCATATTTCCGACAATGTGCGTCTCAAGGACTTGCCGGAGCGAAAATTGAATATTCTTTTGTATGGTGATTCAGAAGCGACGGATATGATTTCGGAAGATGAAGTGCCCGCCTCGACTCGCGGAGACGATCGCTCGTCGACGCGAGGCTGGGAAGAGGTGCCGATTCGGGTGCGGGCTAAGACGGGCACTACTTGGTCGTTTTCGATGAACTGGCGCGGAGTGACGGGTTTTTTGCAAGACCGCTATTTCAAAACGGAATCTGATGCTGTGCGCGAAGGCGTGGAAAAATATATGTCACAAAATCCGTGTTCAACTTGCAAGGGCAAGCGATATAAACCGGAAGTGCTTTTGGTGACGGTGGGCGAAAGGAACATCGCGCAGGTTTCCGATGTGAGTGTTTCAGATTCGTTGCGTTTTTTTGAAGAATTAAAAATTAACAAAACTGAAGAATTGATTGCCGGGCGAATTTTGAAAGAAATCAAAGCGCGGTTGGGCTTTTTGGAAAATGTCGGTCTGGGTTATTTAACCTTGTCGCGTTCGGCGGCCACCTTGGCCGGTGGAGAGGCGCAAAGAATCCGCTTGGCTTCACAAATTGGTTCTCAGCTAGTTGGTGTTTTATATATTTTGGACGAACCATCCATCGGACTGCATGCGCGGGACAACACGAAGCTTTTGCAGACACTTTTGCAATTGCGGGACATCGGCAACACTTTGATCGTGATTGAACACGATGAAGAAACGATGCGAGCGGCAGATTTTTTGGTGGACATTGGTCCGGGAGCCGGGAGACTGGGCGGCGAAATTGTGGCGCAGGGGACGCCGGAGGAAGTGATGAAAAATAAAAAATCTTTGACGGCCAAATATTTGAACGGCGAACTTTCTATTGAGGTACCAGTGGCACGGCGATCAATGAAAAACAAAAAGTGGTTGGTGGTGCGCGGGGCACGGGAAAATAATTTGAAGCAAGTGACGGTGGAATTTCCGCTGAAAGTTTTCACAGTGGTGACAGGCGTTTCCGGTTCGGGCAAATCTACCTTGGTAGAAGATATTTTATATAAAGCGTTGTCCAATAAATTGATGCATTCTTTGGAAAGACCTGGCAAGCATTCGGAAATTGTCGGTTTGCAGCATGTGGACAAAGTGATTATGATCGACCAATCGCCAATTGGACGGACACCGCGTTCCAATCCGGCCACTTACACCGGACTTTTCACGCCGATTCGCGAATTGTTCGCTTCTACGCGTGGCGCCAAGATCAAGGGCTATGGACCGGGTAGATTTTCTTTTAATGTTCGTGGCGGTCGCTGTGATAATTGCCAAGGCGAGGGCTATAATAAAATTGAAATGCAATTTATGCCGGATGTCTATTTGCCGTGTGATGTCTGTAAAGGCAAAAGATATAATCGGGAAACTTTGGAAGTGCGATATAAAGAAAAAAACATTGCAGAGGTTTTGGAAATGACTGTTTCGGAGGCCAAAGATTTTTTCCAAAATTTTCACGATATTTTTGACAAATTGGCGGTGCTGGAAAATGTCGGTTTGGGCTATATTCATTTAGGACAATCGGCCACGACGCTTTCCGGCGGAGAAGCCCAGCGAATCAAATTGGCCACAGAGCTCTCGCGCCGAGCGACTGGCAACACGATGTATATTCTGGATGAGCCGACCACTGGACTGCATTTTGACGATATCAAGAAGCTCCTAGTCGTCCTTAATCGCTTGGTGGATGCCGGCAACACGGTGATTGTCATTGAACATAATATGGATGTCATAAAAACGGCCGATTGGATCATTGATCTGGGCCCGGAAGGCGGGGATCAAGGTGGGCGGGTGATTGTGACTGGCGAACCGGAAGAAGTGATTAAATATCACAAAGAAAGTTATACGGCGAAATATCTAAAAGAATTTCTGAACCATTGAGTAGGTATAT
>CAZMNQ010000106.1:0-3121 GCA_964567695.1 uncultured Bdellovibrionales bacterium | reverse complement strand
TATTTATCTTTTTTATATAAAATTTTTCTTGCTTCCTCAATAACTACTATAGAAAATGCGATTAAAATAATTATTGCCCAATCTTTTATATCCAAAGGCACTGTCCGCAAAACTTTCTGAAAAAATGAATTGTATACTGCCAACAGTTGCAATGATACGACAATAATCGTAGCTCCCACGAGAAATTTATTGGAAAATGGATTCATTCTAAAAATCGATTTTTCTGCTGAACGGCAATTCCAAGCATTGAACCATTGGAAAACCGCTAGTGTCGTTAGTGAAATTGTCCAGGCTTTTGCAATATCCGTTTCATAATTTTGACTGAAAAGATAGAGTGTCCCGACAGCCATCGGCATCGCCATAAAAAACATCCGCTGAAGCATCAGCCTATCTATTATAAAGGTTTTTTTGTAAAAATTTATTTTCCCTCGATCTTCTGGCTCCATTGCCAATGCCATATCCAGGAATCCATCTGTCACAAGATTCAGCCATAATATTTGCGCGGCCAAAATCGGCAATGGAAAACCCAAAAAAAGCGCGGCCAAAATAACAAAAACTTCTCCTAGGCTGGTAGAAAAAAGATAGAGTACGACTTTTTTAATGGTATCAAAAATATTTCTACCCTCCTCAACGCCATGAACTATGTTTCCAAAATTATCATCCAAAAGAATAATGTCCGAGGCTTCCTTGGCAACTTCCGTGCCGATTTTTCCCATACCGATGCCAATGTCCGCCGCAGTGAGTGAAAGCGCGTCATTGACTCCATCGCCCGTCATTGCTATGACTATGCCCCTTGCCTGATAGGCCTTGATTATTTTGAGTTTTTGATCAGGCGTGATTCGGGCAAAAACAGACACATTTTTCACTTTCTCCATTAATTCTTCAGCGTCCAATTTTTCTATTTCTTCACCGCTCAGGACTTCATCCGCAGATTTATAGATTCCAGCTTCTCTGGCAATTTCTCTGGCCGTAATTTCATAATCACCAGTTATCATAACAACTTTTATTCCTGCCGCCGATACTTGTTTGACGGCCTCCCGCACCTCTTCCCGCAATGCATCCTTGATTCCGAAAAAACCGCCAAAAATAAGTTTAGGAATTTTTTCTTTTTCCAGCCTATCCGCATCTGTTTCACAAAAAGAAAATCCAATAACCCGCAATCCCTTTTGGGACATAGAACGCATAACCGACTGAATTTCTTGTTTTCTTTTCTCCGTAAGTTTTTTAAATCCACCAGGACTCCACTCCCTATCTGACAATGCCAAAATAGTTTCCGGCGTACCGCTGGCTATCAAAAAATTATTTTCTTTCTGCTGATGAAGAGATGCGTGAAACTTGAGTTCATAGTCAAAGGGAATTTCATCCAAAAGGGGCGCCTCCGAAAACAAATCATCGCAATGAAAACCGATTTTTTTGGAAAACACCGACATTGCTCCTTCCGTGGGATCACCGGCTATTCTCCATATTTTTTTACTTTTTTCAAAAATCAAACCAGCACTGCTATGCAGCGTTGCTATTTTCCCCGCCAACAAAAGCTCCGGATGATTGAGTGGGTCAATTGTTTTTCCAAGAAGTTTCACTTCGCCCTCAGGCGCGTATCCCTGGCCGGAAACCTCAAAAAAATTATGACCGATATAAATTTCTTCCACTACCAATTCATTCTTAGTGACTGTTCCTGTTTTATCAACCGCTAAAATTTTTGTTTCGCCCAGAACCTCAACTGCCTGGAGTTTTTTAACCAGCACATTTTTCTTGCCCATCCGCCAGACCCCGCTAGCCAAAACCAAAGTTATGACGATCGGCAGGCCTTCGGGAATGACAGAAACAGCTACGGCAATCATCGTTTTAAAAATGTCTTTCAAAGCATAGCCGTTCATCAAACCTGAAACAAAAAGAGTTGCTGAAACCGCCAACACAAAAACAATCACTAAGCGAGAAATCTTTTCAAGATCCCGCTTAAGCGGAAACTGGGCATCGATATCCAAGGTTTCCTTAGCAATACTACCTAAAAAAGTATATATTCCCGTTTCAACAACAGTTGCCTTGCCATTGCCTGAAGAAACAACCGTGCCGTTGTAAACCATATTTTCGCGATTCATAATAGGAATATTGACTTGCTTGATGGCTGCGATTGTTTTGAATTTGGGAATTGATTCTCCCGTCAACGCCGACTCATCTATCTTGAGGGAATTTGAAACTATGAGACGCGCGTCTGCCGGAACTTTTTCTCCTTCGCGTAAAATAATGATGTCACCGGGAACCACTTCCCTGTCCGATATAATCATTTCCTCATTATCCCGCAACACTACCGCCCGGCCCTTGATAAATTTCTTCAAGGCCAAGAAAGTGTTCTGCGCCTTTCCTTCTTGGATCATCCCCACCATCGCATTAAAAAAAAGCACGAAGAAAATAACCAGCGCATCGATAGTTTCCCCCATCAAAAAAACAACTGCTCCGGAAACCAACAGGACATAGATAAGCGGACTTTTAAATTGACGCAAAAAAATGAATGCGTAACTGTCCCGCCTAGCTTCTGGCAATTCATTATAGCCATATTCCGAAAGTCTTTGCTTGGCATCAGTTGAAGAAAGTCCATGCTGACTGGAACGAAAAGCATTTATAACATCCGCCGCTTCTTGGAAATAATATTCGCTGTTTTTATTCATTTTTTGTTTATGTTTTTCCGACTTATTTCAAGGTGTTTTTGAAATATACCAATATCTGAAGTCTCGCTTTCGCGTATCTACAGTGGACTGCGTCACGCCGTAGCTACGCTTCAGCGTAGCGAAGGCGGAAGAGGTGAGATTCGAACTCACGGAACCCTTTCAGGTTCAACAGTTTTCAAGACTGTCGCCTTCAACCACTCGGCCACCCTTCCAGTATTAAGTTTACAACAAACACCCATTCCCTTAAACCCCTGTCTGCCGGTAGGCAGGACTCGGGCACTCTTCCAGTTAATCCAGCGATAAAATAATCATAGCAAGACAAAATCACTTTGTAAAACTAATTCGATTAAAAAATTTAAAACACTTGACTTTTTCCCCGTTTTCTGCTAAGCTATTTTGGTAGTGGTTATTTGGTGTCTCTCAGGGGGAGAGGCAGAATATTCAACGAAGTAGGG
>CAZMNQ010000105.1:0-3228 GCA_964567695.1 uncultured Bdellovibrionales bacterium | reverse complement strand
AATTTTGAGCTATCCAGTAGGGTCTTGGTAACAGTTTTTATGAGCTAATAGGAGGGATTGACTTTTATATACAAATGATGTATCATTAACTTATATTAAAACTTCTTGTTGAACCTATTTTTCTAAACCCACTTTTTGAAATTATCGGTACCAACCTGGCATCCATTGCTTTTGGTTTCAACTTTTTTAATTATTCCTGTGTATTAAATTTATATATTTATACTTTTTTATATTAGGCTTATACTCAGATTTATACACGCAAAAACTTACTCAAAAATATAAAACTTTAAAAAATAAACTTGCTTTCTTTGCATTAGATTTATCTCCGAATAATCTTTTCGCTAAAAACTTTCAAATTTTGGCTGCGACTGGTTAAAAATTTCTCAAATACTAAGGTATCTTTCTAAATTTTTAACTGCGTCTCGCCTAAAATTAAAAAGTTTCGCTTGAAAAAGTATTCAGAGATAAATCTAATAAAATTACGAGCAACTTTAAAAAACTATGTTAAAAAATATGAACTTGTCGAGAGGCAAGCAAACAAACACTCCGCCGAGATTCAATCGAATTCCGGCCAAACCTTTTTCAGCTAGACCGGTAGCTAAACAGCTTCCAGTCAAAACAGAAAAAACAAATTCGCTACATGCACAAACTATACTAACTCCGGTACTCGCGCCTATAAGACAGACTGTGCCGCACGCTAAAATTCAAATGTCTGTCGCTTATCACGCCCGACCAAGAAGGTTGCCTGTTACTGGCGAAACAAAGCCAACAGCTGCTAAGCCAAAGTCTTTTCACACACAATCTAGGACAGTCGCGCCTCAGATTAAAATTGAAGCAACCGGTGATTCTAAAAATAAATTGCGCATCATTCCAATTGGAGGCAACGAAGAAGTCGGCCGCAATATGACCATCTTCGAATATGATGGCGATATCGTGATTTTAGACATGGGCATGATGTTCCCGGAAGAAGATATGCCTGGTATTGATTATATTGTTCCAAATATCAGCTATTTAAAAGGCAAAGAAAAACAAATTCGTGGAGTCGTGTTCAGTCATGGACATCTCGATCACATTGGCGCCGCTCCAATCTTGCTCAAAGAACTCGGATACCCAGCTATTATCGGACGCGATATGACTATTGCCTTAGTTAAGAAAAAGATGGAGGATTTTGAAAAAGGTTCAGCCGAAAATTTGAAAACCATTCGCGTCAACGCTGTTGCGGATAAAATAGCCCTTGGTAAATTCAGGATTGAATTTTTCGAAGTGGAGCATTCAATTATGGATGCCGTCGGGGTTATTATTAAAACACCGCATGGCACAGTTATCCATCCCGGAGACTGGACCATGGAAAAAAATGCCACCGGAAAATCTCTTGTTACCTACACCGAGCTTGCCAAACTGCCTAGTCCGAAAATTTTGATGCTGGAAAGTCTGGGTGCCATCAACACCAATCCTAATCGCACCACTGAAGAAACTATGTATAGAAATCTAGACAAACTTGTCAGTGAGACTGCGGGAAAAATAATCATTGGCACATTCTCATCACAAATAAAAAGAATCGGCCACATTCTGGAATATGCTGAAAAGATTGGCAAAAAAGTCGCCCTCGATGGCTACAGCATGAAAATGAATGTCGAAATTGCCAAGGAATTGGGCTATATCAAAATGCACAAAGAAACGCTAATCCCCATAGCTGACATCGCTAAATACCCGGATAATAAGATTATCATTATCTGCACTGGTGCTCAAGGCGAAGGCAACGCCGTGCTCTCACGCATTGTTAATGGCGAACATCGTCATATTCAAATTCAAAAACATGATACAGTTGTCTTTTCTTCCTCAGCCATTCCCGGCAACGAACGCACTGTCCAAAGGCTCAAAGACAATCTCTATCGCAAGTGCGACAATGTCATCCACACTGATATTCTTGATGTCCACATCAGCGGCCATTGCAGCGCCCAAGATATCCAAGAAATTATGAAACAAATCCAACCGGATTTCTTTCTGCCAGTCTATGGCAATCATTACATGCTAAAAGAAGCGGAAAAATTAGCCCAAAGAATCGGCTTCAAAAAAGATAATATTTTTGTTCTAGATAACGGCAACATTCTGGAAGTGCAGGACACCAAAGCAAAAGTTTTTCCTGCCAAAGTTGATACCAGTTATGTTATGGTTGACGGCTTGGGCATCGGTGACATCGGACAAGTCGTCTTGCGTGATCGCCAGCTCTTGGCGCAAGATGGCATGTTTGTTATCACCGTCATCATCAACAGCAAAACCAAAAAAATTATCGGCAAACCCCAAGTTACTTCCCGTGGTTTCATTTTTGTCAAAGAAAATTTTGACCTCGTCAACGCGACTAAGAAAAAAGTGGAGGAAATTGTCGCCAAAAAGACTTCGCCTGACACTTCCATCAACTGGGACTATGTCAAAAACAACATCCGCGAAACTGTCGGCTCATTCCTCTATTCCAAGACAGAACGACGCCCAATGATCCTGCCGGTAGTGATTGAAGTATAAAAAAACAAGAAAATTAAAAAATCGGCCTCTCCATGAGGTTGATTTTTTAAAAAGAACTGTCTATTTTCCCAAAATAATAACTATGTCGCCTGATTTCTGCTCCGCTGAAGATGCGCCTGACACTACCACCTTTATTGAGCCATTTGCTTCTAATAATCTTGCTGAGGCTTCGGCTGTCGTTTTGAATTTATCTGCGCTATAATATAAGCTTGTTCCAACAATACTGACCGATGAACTATTGCCTGCTACTGCTTTTGCATAACCATTCTTCACTAAAAGATCTTTTATCTTTCCAGCGCTTCCGGCCGGCGCGCCGTTATTCAAAACATTCACATTGATATCAGCGGGACTAATTTTTGTTTCTTCCGGAACAACCACATCTTCTTCTGTCGTCTTGTTTTGGCTCTCATCATCACTTGTCGCATCTGAATCTATAGCTTCTATAGCAATTGCCATTGATGGCCTATTGTCGACAACCTTATCATTTTTAATTTTTTTGTTAAAAGTATACCCAACTCCCACAACTACAGCAATCACCATGCCAACTAAAAAAATAGAAGCAAGCATGATAACTATGGATTCTACCCCATTTTTTTCATGCGTTCTGGCTATTTTTGTTGTTTCAGGCACATTATCTTTTTTTATTTTTTTTATCATATGTTTATCTGATTATATCACAAATTTTTTTAATTTAAAAACAATCGTCCT
>CAZMNQ010000104.1:0-3324 GCA_964567695.1 uncultured Bdellovibrionales bacterium | reverse complement strand
GGTTGAGCCTCCCTTATGGAGGCTCAACCTCCAGCGATATAAAAAAGACTGTTACAAGGCAGTCTTTTTAGTTGAAAAATTATTGTAAATAGGCTAAACTCTATATATGGATCCCGCACTAACTTTTCAAGTTATTTGTGAGTTTATGTGGAATTGAGTGTGTGGATATAATTAGTTTTATTTTTTCTGTACAATTTTTAAATGAAATTGCATTGAAAAGTTAGTGCGGGATGGATACGGGAATATTATATATTGTGGCTACACCCATTGGGAATCTGGAAGATATTTCGTTCCGGGCGGTTCGGGCATTGGGTGAGGTTGATTTGATTGTTTGTGAAGATACTCGAGTAACTAAAAGACTTTTAGACCACTATGGCATTGAGACGCCAGCCACTTCCTTCTATCAAAACCTGAAAAGGGGCGGAGCAGTCAAACCGGTGCCAAAACTAGCATTTTTAATCGAAGAATTGAGAAGTGGAAAGAATTTGGCTCTGGTGACTAACGCCGGCACTCCAGGCATTTCTGATCCAGGCAATCAATTGGTGGAGGCGGCCGTGGCACAGCAAATTTTGGTTGTTCCGGTGCCGGGTGTGTCAGCCGTGACAACTTTGGCCAGCGTTTCGGGTATAGATTTGAGTGAATTTGTTTTTTTGGGATTTCCACCGCACAAAAAAGGGCGGGAAACATTTTTTAAAAAAGTGGTGGAATTTTCCTTGCCGGTTATATATTATGAATCTCCGCATCGAGTTTTGAAAAATTTGGAATTGCTAAAAACAATCGCGGTAGAGACGCCCCGTCGGGGCGTCTCTACGGAGGAAAAAAAAATAATTCTCGGCCGTGAATTGACTAAGATGTTTGAAGAAATTGTTCGTGGCACAGTGAGCGAGGTTTTAGAATATTTCCAGCAAAATCCCGGCAAAGTGAAAGGCGAATTTGTAATTATTGTTTATTAAGATTATTAGCATGCCAGAGAAATTTTATATCACAACTCCAATATACTATGTCAATGCCAAGCCGCATATCGGGCATGCCTACACGACCATCGCGGCAGATGTTTTGGCGCGTTTTCAAAAACTTCAAGGTAAAGAGGTTTTCTTTTTGACTGGCACAGACGAGCATGGGCTGAAGATTCAAAAAAAGGCGCAGGAAAACGGAAAAAATCCGCAGCAATTTGTAGATGAAATTTCTGGAGAATTTAAAAAGCTCTGGAAAGATTTGAATATTGAATATTCTAATTTTATTAGAACTACCGATCCAAAACATATTGCGGCTGTACAAAAAGTTTTGCAGACCTTGAAAGATAATGGAAGTATATACTTAGGTACTTACTTCGGTATGTATTGCGTCGGATGCGAGCAATTTAAAAGTGAAAATGAATTGGTGGATGGAAAATGTCCTGATCATAATACGGTGCCGGAAAAAATGGAGGAAGAATGCTATCTTCTAAAAATGGCTGATATTCAAGATGACCTCATTGAAAAAATTGAAAAAAATGAGTTTTGGATTGCGCCGGAAAGATACAGGAATGAAATGCTGTCATTTCTAAAAAGTCAAAAATTAAACGATATATCCATATCTAGAAAAAATGTACAATGGGGGATCCCGTTGCCTTTTGACCCAGAGCAAACTGCCTATGTTTGGATTGATGCTTTGTTAAATTATTTAACTGGAATCGGATGGGACCCCGTAAAGTCCGAGGCGGACCACGGGGCAAGTGGCGATAATTTTAGTAAATTTTGGCCGGCTAATGTTCAGCTTATCGGTAAGGATATTCTGCGCGTGCACGCGACAATTTGGCCAGCGATTCTTCTGCATCTGGGTATTGAATTGCCAAAAGTCCTTTTCACTCATGGACATATTTTGTCAGATGGGAAAAAAATGAGTAAGACCCTGGGAAATGCAATTGCCATTGAAGAAATGATTGAAAAATTTGGGGCGGATGGCACGCGATATTTATTATTATCCGCCGGTCCATTTGGGCAGGATATTGATGTAACAATGGAGAGGATGATTGAGAATTATAATGCTGATTTAGCCAATGGATTGGGAAATTTAGTTTCAAGAGTTGTAAAATTGAGTGAAAATTATGAAAAAAATATTTCTAATAGGGAATTTAAAATTGATGGAAATATTATTGAGCGTTTTTCCAGATTTAGATTTGATCAGGAATTAAAAATGACTTGGCTTTTGGTTGCAGAGGACAATAAATATATAGCTGAAACTAAACCATGGGAATTAGTAAAAAATAATCAGAAAGCTTTTAATGAAGTTATGGATAAATTGATGCGAGATTTATTTGTTATAGCGAACAGATTGATGCCTTTCATGCCCGACACATCCGAAAAAATTAAAAAAGCTTTGGAAACAAAACAAACGGAAATTTTATTTCCGCGAATAAAGTAAATTTTTGTTTAGCATAAAAATAAAAAATGAAACAAATAAAAAAAATTACGTCGGCTGCGTTTGTCGCAATATTTATACTATTGATGATTGCAAGTGGCATTCCTCTAACGGCGAACGGCGCCAGTTATGGAACAACGACATTTTTTTTGGAAAAAGATGAAAAGCCGTCGGCCAATCCGCCGATATATGATGTCGGAGCCAGTGTCAGTAAGAATGTTGAGGATAAAAAGAAGGATGAGCCGTCAGATTCAGATTCAGATTCCGGCGGGAGTTTGTTCAATCAGATTGTCGGCGGTATCAGTTCTTTTTTTGGCGATTCAGGTGTTCCGTTAAATTCAACAAAAACTTCTTTGTTTGATTTGCAAGGAAATTCCGATCAAAATTCTTCCGGTGATTCCGATGGCGATTATTCTGGAGAATATATTATGGGCGCGCGCGGAGAAAGCTATGAAAATATGAATGCCGAGGAAGTTGCTAATTATAATAATAGAATTTCCAAAGGCTTTAGTTTCAGTGATAGCGCTTCGACAGCTCCGAAAAAAAGCAAGTTATTATTTACAAATATAATGGTGCCCGTAGATATGACAACCCAGTATGTTTTGATCGTGCTTGTTTTTGCCATAGCAATTGGCGGAGCAGTTGGATATTATTTATGGAAAAAAGGTGAGGTAGCTGATAAAAAGAAATACGCAAATGATTGATACACACGCCCACATTGATTTTGAGCAATATGATTTGGATCGCACGCAAACTTTGCAGCGCGCTTTTTCTGGTGGCGTGGAAAAAATTATTAATGTTGGAGCGGATATGGATGGCAGCCTAAAATCGGTTGAGTTAGCTGGTTCTTACAAAAACATATATGCTTCAATTGGTTTACATCCACATATCTTCAACCAAGTTGAAGAATTTCCAATTTCCCTG
>CAZMNQ010000103.1:343-3494 GCA_964567695.1 uncultured Bdellovibrionales bacterium | reverse complement strand
GAATTTCTTGAGCTTTGCGAAAAGTTTCATCTTGGCTGCCGTCGTCCACGACAATGATATTCTCGTAACCCGCTTTTTGGATTTCCCGTATAACCTCTTGGATAACCGCGGCTTCGTTATAGGCGGGGATGACGATGAAAATTTTTTCATTCATTGTAATTTTTTCTGAAATATTCAATCGTTTTTTTAAGCCCCTCCTCCAACTCTATTTTTGGCTCCCAACCAAGCTTTTCTTTGGCAAGGGTTATATCCGGCTGGCGTTGTCTGGGATCATCCGACGGCAATTTCTGATATGTTATTTTGCTTTTACTTTCCGGAATCATTTCCAAAACCTTTTCCGCCAGTTCTTTAATGCTAAATTCGTGAGGATTGCCCATATTCACCGGTCCGACGAATTCCTTTTGGCTGTTCATCATTTTTATCATTCCCGCGATCAAGTCGTCAATGTATTGAAAACTTCTAGTTTGCAGTCCGTTTCCATAGATAACAAGATTTTCGTTTTTCAGCGCCTGGACGATAAAATTAGAAACTACTCTTCCGTCATGGGGATGCATATGGGGACCATAAGTGTTAAAAATCCGGATTACTTTTATGTCGACCTTATGTTGCCGGTAATAATCAAAAAACAAAGTTTCGGCGCATCTTTTACCCTCATCATAACAAGACCTGATTCCAATGGGGTTGACTCGTCCCCAATAAGATTCTATTTGAGGATGAATTTCCGGATCGCCGTAAATTTCGGAAGTGGAAGCTTGAAGGATGCGCGCCCGAGTTCTTTTGGCCAATCCCAGCATATTAATGCTGCCGTGGACGGAAGTTTTTGTCGTTTGCACCGGATCAAATTGATAATGAATAGGAGAGGCGGGACAAGCTAAATTATAAATTTGATCCACTTCGACATAAAGAGGAAAAGTGATATCATGTCGCAAAAGTTCAAATTTTTTATTATCCATCAGTTCCCGGATGTTTTCCTTAGCGCCGGTAAAAAAATTATCGACACAGAGGATATCATGATTTTCTTCAAGCAGTTTTTTGCACAAATGAGAACCGATAAAACCGGCGCCTCCGGTAATTAGTATTTTCATAATGATTTAAATTGTTATTAAATAATTAAAATTACTTTATCGGCTATTGGTCTTCTATTATATCCTCCGTTATCCTGTTTTTACAAGTTTTTTTGATTTCAGAATCTTGAATTTGATCGCAAATTTTAAAATCTTTTTTGGCGATTCCCAGGTCTTTTAGGCAATAATCTTTTTCCAGGCTGGTTTTGTTTTCGCAGTTAGCGTCATTTTTGGTTAGAGAAAGGCCGCAAACTTCCTGGCAGTAGGTTAAATTTTTGACATTATCCTTGAAATTTTGGCACTCGTTGTCGCAATCTTTAGCGCCGATATTAGGGAGAGTTCCCGCGACGTCAATTTTTTCAGCCGGTTCGTTAACAGGAATTATATTTTGATTTTCAATCTCATTTTCCGGAGAGTTTTCGTTTTGAGGCGCGATTTCAATTTTTTTCGCGTCATTATTAAAATAGCGCTCACGGGCGATGGGGAGAGCGAAATAGATGAGAATAGCCAGAACAATAACAAATATTAACCAAAATATTTTAAAGCGCATAATAATGAGTTATAAAGCTGAAACGTTCATAAAGTTCGTTAAATTAGAAAGTTCGTAAAGTTCATAATGTTAAAAACATTAAAAACATTATAGCTTTATAAACTTTTCGCCAGATTTAATACTTTGACGATATATTTATCCCTGTATAATAATATTTCAAAATCCAGTCGTAGGTTTTATTGTAGTTGCTGCCGGCGAGTTTGACCGAACCGTTGGCGCTCACGCCGACCATATGGTTGCCGGCGGCTTCTAATTGCTTAGTGGTCATACTAGGGTGCTTGCCATAAGGGTCTTTAACGGATTGGCACCAAGGATAATCGGTCGAACCCCAGCGTTCCTCGAAACTTCGGGTTCTTCCATCGGTCCAGGAGCTATAAGGAGTTAAGGCCACTTCGCCTTTGTAAGTAACGATTTTTCCGCGGGTATCTTCCGCCGCTTTTTTAATGTTGGGGTAAGTAGTTTCCCAATCATAGCCGCGGTAAATTTGGCTTCCCGAATCGCTTCTAATCCGGAACCCGTAAGGAACCCATTTGGTCGAAGACCATGTGATGTATTGATAGCCGTAAGTCCGGAAAATCATCGTCATCAATTTGGTATGTTCAAAAGGGCCGGTGCCGGTGGTTTCGCCCATGCCCCATGTATATTGTTCCATCGGCAAGGTGTTAATGACCCAGATATTATTGCTGTCAGTATGGCGGATTTTTACTTTTCCCCGGTATTGGTCATAAGCCGAATCAGGCCGGTAAATATCAAAAATCATATCGGAATTATTGCCGTCAGCCGCTTCAAAGAGAACTTCTTTGTTGGACAGTGTTTCGGGTATGGAATTATAAACCTTGAAATTTTTGTCTGACACATAGGAAACGCGAGTGATGACATCATTTTCCACGCTAGCAATCACATTGCCGGCGGAATTTTTAATAGCGTATTTTTTGTTAGCTTTAATTTTAAAAGGAGTTTCGTTTAAACTGGTCTTTGTATAACTCCAAAGTCCAACCGGAATTTCCGGGCCGTTGTAAATTTCAATCTGTGTTCCATCCGCGTTGAATCCTAATATTTTCAATTCAGCGGAACAATCCGCATCACTTATTGTTCCTTCCAAGGAAGAAAATTTTACATATCTTCCCGCTTTTGTATTAAAAAGTGTTTCCTTTTCAGCAGAACTTCCTGACCAGGTTCCTTTTGCCACAGCTAATTCCCAATTTATTTTATCATCGCTGACATATATTTCGTATCCAATGATATTGCCCTCTGTATATCCATCTTGGCGAGGAAGATAACGGAATCCACTTATTAAGTAATCTTTTCCCATATCCAATATTATGTCGTGTGGATAGGGAGAATGTCGGGTACACCAAAGAGTATTTTTATTTCC
The DNA here is from genome assembly GCA_964567695.1 of uncultured Bdellovibrionales bacterium. Taxonomy (GTDB): domain Bacteria; phylum Patescibacteriota; class Minisyncoccia; order Moranbacterales; family UBA2206; genus UBA2282. Next base: position 505 of record CAZMNQ010000103.1, on the reverse strand, counting down.
ATCAATAGCATTTCCGGATAAGTATTTGCTGGAATATTCGCTACTAGAGGAGCTTACGGTGGCATTAGGGATGGGAAGAGGGTCGCCCTGTGTTGCTACAAGTGGCGTTTCAATCTGTGTTCCATCCGCGTTGAATCCTAATATTTTCAATTCAGCGGAACA
>CAZMNQ010000103.1:0-243 GCA_964567695.1 uncultured Bdellovibrionales bacterium | reverse complement strand
AATATTCGCTACTAGAGGAGCTTACGGTGGCATTAGGGATGGGAAGAGGGTCGCCAGCTCCTTGAGAAACTCCCGGTTTTAAGAAAAAGAAAAAAGAAAATATAAAAACAAATCCCCAGAAGAGTCCTTTTTTAAAGCTTTTTTTTGTTTTTATTGCCTGCATATATTTATTTATTTTACGAGGTTATTATAGCATAAAGGAGAGAGTCTATAAAGTTTATCAAGTTATAACGTTCTTAAAGT
>CAZMNQ010000102.1:0-3513 GCA_964567695.1 uncultured Bdellovibrionales bacterium | reverse complement strand
ATTTAGTCATTGAAAATTCATTGTAAATTGAAAATTGGTAATTGTAAATTTAAACTACTGGCAGCCATTTCGCGCTGAGCAGGACGATAACCGTCAAGACAGAAAAGAAAATCATATTGGCAACCACTCTTTTTTTGCTCAAAATATTGAGAAAATAGCTCTGCACCAAGTCCCACAGAACATAGTATAGTATAAGAGCAATTACGCCCGTCGTCAAATACCCAAATGGCCAAAAATTCATCGTCCAGATAAGTTCGGTCATAACCAAGGCCAAAAGAAAGCTGTATGTCCACGCCCTTTTCTTGTTGTCACTTTGAATGATTGAAAAATATTGGTAACTAACCAGCAGTGTCACAATCAAATACACCAGCATCAAATAATATAACGGGACAAAAAAATTCAGATACAGCCCATAAGCGCCGGCGCAGGTGAAAAAAATTGTTGCCGCCATCGCCGCCATATTCATACCGCGAGCCGTTTTGTCGCCGGCGTAAATTCCCAAACGATAGGCTCCTAGAAGAGACAAATAATACATAACGGATGCCAATGCGATAAAAATCTGCTGTTCAAATTCCAGCGTTATTAAATACAATAAAGCCAGGGAAGAAAAAGTAAAAAAGATTGGCAACACGGAAAAAAACCAGCGGCCGCCAATTTTTCGACTGCCATAAGCTGAAACCATCAGCAAAAATATCATAACCAGCATAAACGAATCCGGCCTAAATAAAATAAATTCCAAGCCAAAAATAAAGATGAAACTCTGCAAAAGTGGTCGGAATTTTAGAAACATGCTTAAAAATTATTTTTTTTATTGCTCTTATTAAAAACAATTCCAGTATATCATCTCTTACAAAGACTGTCTAAAAAGACAGTCTTTGTAATAAAAATAGACCTATTGCCTTTCGGTCAATTTCACCTGAATTTCTTTTATTTCACCTTTGTGCCAAATTTTAAGTTTTATTGTATCTCCCACACTATTTTTGGAAATCAGGTCTGACAAACCATTATCCTCATCAAGCTTGATTCCATTAATTTCCAGAATGACATCATTTTCAACTATGCCAGCCTTGTCTGCGGGCGAACCAGGCACCACCGCAAAGTCCGTAACAATGTTGCCTCGCACCACCAAAACACCATAATCATAAGGAGAATTAATTATTTGTTTGATCTGATCATCCATTGGAACATATCTGACGCCCAAATACGGAACAACTATTTTTCCGGTTTCCTTGACCTGTTCAACCACTTTTTTAATTTGATTGGCTGGAATAGCGAAGCCGATATTTTGCGCCCCTTGCGCCATCGCCACATTAATTCCGATCACATCCCCATTGATATTTAGAAGCGGACCGCCAGAATTGCCCGGATTAATTGCGGCGTCAGTCTGAATAATATTGCTTAATCTTTCTGATTCTCCTCTGCCGCCCGAAGCAGTCAAATTCCTTTTGAGTCCGGAAACAATGCCCCGATTAACCGTGTTAGAAAACTCGCCCAACGAGTTGCCAATAGCTACCACTGTCTGTCCGATTTTTAAAGAATCCGAATCGCCCAGGTTCAAGGTCGGATAATCATGTCCGTCAATTTTAATCACTGCCATATCATTAACCGGATCAAGCGCCAAAACCTTGGCTGGTCGTTCCTTGCCATCGTTAGTTATAACTGTATAATCAGCGGCTGTGTCTGAAGCCACATGCCGATTAGTAACAATCATCCCGTCAGCGGTGATAATAAATCCTGATCCGCCGCCAATTTTTTGTTTTTGTATTGCGCCATCTTCTGCTTGTCCACTATTGTCTCCCGAACCGAATGGATCAAATCCTTGGCCAAAAAAATCCGGAAAATTATATGGATTAGAAAAAAACTTCTGCATTTTTGGCACATCATTGCTGATGATAATACTCACCACCGCCGGAGAACTTTTTTCCACCACCTCAATAACCGCCGAATCATCTTCTATGATTTGCTGTTTAATCACATCCACTTTTTTAATGTCCTGAGAATTATTAAAAAGATTAGTAAGACTGGCAGAAGAAAAACCATTCCTTGATATCCTGCCGGCCACAAAACCAAAAATTGCTCCAAAAATAGAAGAAACGATGATTACTATAATAATCATCAAAACCAACAAGAAGTTGAATTTTCTTTTTAGTGTCCGTTGATTAATAGATTTACTGTCTTTGTTAATATTATTTTCCATATAATTATTTGGTGTGAAAAAATTAATTAATTACAGCAACAAAAAGGCCGATTTTTTTCATATATTATAATACAAAAATTCCAACCGTTTGTTACTGTCTATCTATAGAGAATGACCGTTATTCCACCGAAATAGCGCTGACTGGGCAACTGTCAGTAACTTCCTGGCAATCACAATCTCCACATTCTTCACTTACGACATGGGATTTGCCGTTTTCAATTTTGAAAACATTTGGACATAAAGACTCGCAAGTCCCGCATCCGATACACAATTCTTCGTTTACTTTTGCTTTTGACATATATTTATTTTACCCATTTTATAGGAAAGTTAAATTAATTATTAAATTAATTATTAAAATAATATTGAGATATCGCCGGCTGAATTTTTATCCAAATTATTTTCAAAATCTTTCATCTCCTGGCTCACAAACTCAACTGTCGCAGTTTCTTTATTCCAGTGATAATCTTTGAGCGGGATAAAAATATTAATCTTTTTTTCCTGTTCCAATAACCAATTTGGAAAATTATTTGTTCGAACTAAAATTTGCCTAACCCTAATTTTATCAACACCTTCTTCTGTTTTCCTGTCATCAACTTGAATAATGTGAAATCCCAAAGAACTTTCAAGCACATCGCTTTGCTCGCCTTTTTTCATAGCAAAGGCTGCGACTGCGATTTCCGGCAACATCTGATCGGCCGTGAACCAACCCAATTCCCCTCCATTTTTTGCGCTCTCGCCTTCAGAATATTTTTTGGCCGCTTCGGCAAAAGACGCGCCATTTTTCAACTCCGCCTGCGCTTGAGCTATCTTCGTCTTGGCTTGAACCAAGCTTGAATCCGTGGCTATGCGCTTTTTATTCAGCTCCATCCGATACATATCCGGTTTGACTATTTTTTCCTTAAAATTATCCATGCTCCATCCGTACAGATCAAGTAGTGTTTTTTCAATTTCCGAGCCGTTGCCATATTGCGCTATTTCCCTATCTACATTTTGTGACGCCATTTCTTTTGTTATAACAATATCTCTCTCAGCCGCCAACTTCTCAATCATCTTATTTTCAATCAGTTTATTTAGCAATTGCCGTTCTTTTATTTTCAATCTTTTCTGTCCATCCGCCGTCGCAAAATCAACCCGCAAACCAATGTCTGAAAAATTTTGATTTTCGTAGAATTTTTTCACCGCAACCAAATCATCTCCCAGCTCGCGCATAGTCACAACATCAGTTTTTCCAACAACCGCCGCGGGAAAGGACAATGATTGGGCTGTTTTATCCACTAAAAAATTTTGTTTTCCAAATCCATAGACTAAAATTGCAA
>CAZMNQ010000101.1:0-3599 GCA_964567695.1 uncultured Bdellovibrionales bacterium | reverse complement strand
CGCGCTTCGCGCGGCCGAATCGGTCGGCAAAATTCCTGAAAGTTTAATACTGGTGGGCAATATAGGACTCGAACCTATAACCCTCTCGGTGTAAACGAGATGCTCTAGCCATTGAGCTAATTGCCCATAAATCTACTGCGCTATTTTATCAATTTGTGCCTAGAGTCAGAATTGAACTGACGACACGAGGATTTTCAGTCCTCTGCTCTACCACTGAGCTATCCAGGCATCAAAACAGAAGCCTGCGGTGCCTTCGGCGAGACTCCTGCCTGCCGGCAGGCAGGCGAACTCGCACGACCTTACGATCCATGTGCCTCTTGCATGCTTGCCCCTGCACCATTTTACGCTTGTGGGAATGGAGGGACTCGGACCCTCACGGCCTTGCGACCCATGCACCTCAAGCATGTGTGTATACCAATTCCACCACACTCCCTAAGCTAAATATATAATACCAGTTTATTCCGGAGTATGAAATGGTGCGGGGTTGTGTATACCATTCCCTGCCTACCGGCAGGCAGGCACCACGAAGGCGCAACGATTATTTTGCTTCTTCTGCCTTAACTTCTTCAACGACGGCTTCAGCTGATTTTTCTTCAGGAACCGTTGGAATTTCCACCACTTCATTAACAACTGGCGCTTCTACAAGTTTTTCTTCCGGCACAATAGCTTCAGCATCAGTATATTTCATACGGCTCTTTTTCGCTGTCAGTCCTCGCAGATAATACAATCTAGCTCTTCTGACTTTGGCAGTTTTAACTTTTTCAATTTTTTCAATAGTGGGTGAAAAAATCGGTACAATCAATTCCACTCCGATTCCACCAGAAACTTTTCGCACCGTGATAGTTGGAGAAGAACTTTGTCCGCCTTTAACAGCGATGACTAGTCCTTCAAAAAGCTGAATTCTCTCCTTATCGCCTTCCTTAATTTTTTTATAAACCTTGACAACATCACCTGCGTTGAATTCTGGCATTGGTTTATTTCTCTGTGCATTATTAAATTCGATTACTTTCTTTTCCATATATTTATTATACCTGAAACTTTATTAAATTAAAATATGCTCATTTCTGAGCAATATCACGCTCGCTATAACTAGATTTTTAGCCTTTTTATCTTACCTTTATATAGACTTTTCGTCAAGACCTTTCAGAAAGGCAGTGAAATCAATCGGCAATTCCGCCTCAAAGCTACATTTTTGTCCATTCAGCTCAAATTTCAGCGTTTGTGCGTGCAAGAGCTGCCTTTCAATGCCGATTGGGACGATAAGATCTCGCCTCTTATATTTCGCATCGCCCACAATCGGATTGCCGAGAGACGCCAGATGAACTCTGATTTGATGCATCCGGCCGGTCTTAGGCAAAGCTTCCACAAAATCAAATCCGTCATAGCGCTTTAATAATCGATATTCCGTCACCGCTGCTCGAGCCGTTCCTTTCATTTTTCCTCTGGCGATTTTCTGTTTTTTGAAACTGGCCGCCCGCGCAATCGGTTTATCGACAACTCCCGCTTTTTTTTCCAGATTGCCATAAACTACGGCCACATAATTTTTTTCAATTTCGCGATCCGCAAATTTTCTTTTCAATTCATCAAAAGTTTTTTTATTTCTTGCCACCACCATCACACCGCTCGTGTCTTTGTCCAAGCGATGCACAATTCCCGGCCGCATCCAGCTTCCTTCGAAGCCATCATCAATCCCAACTATTTCAGGAAAACTAACCACCAAAGCATTTACCAAAGTATTTATTTTTTCACTATCACTTGGATGCACTTGCAAACCAGAAGGCTTATTAACAACAATCATATCCGCATCTTGGTAGATAATCTCGAGTTTAATATTTTTATTGGGAACTACCTCTTCTTTTTCTTTTTTAATATCTATAGAAATCTCATCTTGCTCTTTCAAGATATAACTCGGCTTAACTTTTTTATCGTTGACCAAAATTTGACCTTCTCGAATACTGCGAATAACATCTCCACGGGTTGTCTCCATATCTAAAAAAAACTCCTCGTTTTTATCCTCCGGAGCTTTAGCGAAGGAGGAGAGGAATTTATCTATCCGTTCTCCAGCGCCAGTTTCGTCGACTATTATTTTTTTCATATGTTTAGTGTGGGGATGGAGAGACTCGAACTCTCATGGATTGCTCCACCAGTTCCTAAGACTGGCGTGTATACCAATTTCACCACATCCCCAATTATTTCTGAACCTACCAGTTCCTAAGACTGGCGTGTATACCCCTGCCTGCCGGCAGGCAGGAATTTCACCACCCGGGCTTGTTATAAACTTTTCAAACACATAACTTAGTCTATAGGCATTTCTCTGTTTTGGCAAGGCGATTAGCTCAAGATTAGCTCAAGATGTTCATTAATCGCTCCATCTCGGTCTTCAGAGCTCCCTCGTCCTCATATTCTCCATGATGACGCGTGCCTGCGCCATAGGTTTCCTTTTTCTGATCCAAATGAATATTAATTTTCATATCGACACCAACTACAGAAACATACATATGAAATCTTGGATAACCGGCGCGTGCCAAGGCTCGCACAAAACTCATCTCAGCACCTTCATTTCTCTGAAAAGTATAACCTGCCCGGCGCAAAAGCATCACTGGATTCGCACTAATGTTTTTAATTTCTATTTGCATAATTTTTAATATAATTAATTTCTAAATATGTGTTTACACTGAGCGAGATTTTATATAATAAAATCGAGTCAAAGTGGGCATGGAGAGACTCGAACTCTCACAACATTGCTGCCACTAGCACCTGAAGCTAGCGTGTATACCAATTTCACCACATGCCCAATTATAGATTATTGCGGGGCGTCTACCCCTGCCTGCCGGTTTACATACCGCTAGGTATGCAGGCAGGAATTTCACCATATCCCCCAATAAGCTTAAATTATTTCTTCCACTACTTTTTTGAGAATCTCTATGGCTAGTTTATTCTTTCTCAACTCAGCAATTCTGGCCATAATAATATCCGCTTTTTTAAAAGCTGGCTGTTTGCTGACAAAAATATGCATCGTTCTGTCATCTGGCTGCTTCTCAATATATCTTGCTACGATTGCGTACCATAACTCAAAAGACGGCCGTGAAACCCCTGCTGACAACTCCACCATCGGTGCGTTATTAAAATAATGCACCAACTTTTCCCAATTATTATAAACATCATATAATAACTCGTCCTCCAACATCTTGTTAGCTTGCCAAGATTTTCCTGCTTCTCCAGCTATTTTGTAAAAATCATATTTATTCAAAATTTCCTCGCGCTTCATATCACAATAGAGATGGAACTTCCAACCCGCCCGAAAGGAAGTCAGGCCTGCAAAATTCAAGTCTATGTGATCAAAGGCCATATGTGTGCCCTTGCGTGTCAGATTTTCCGCAAGTCGGCGGATGTCCGGAAAAACACAGCCCAAAATAAACAAATCCTTTTCGCCGTTCGGCAAGGGATGCTTCTCCAAATATTTCTTGGCATAAATTATGTGGGCGATTTGCGATGCCATTTTTTTATTTTACGTTTGTTTTTTGCTTAATCTGATTATACCACATGCTAGCCCATTTGCCAGAAATAGTCTTTCAGTGATATAATATCAGTATAATAAT
>CAZMNQ010000100.1:0-3706 GCA_964567695.1 uncultured Bdellovibrionales bacterium | reverse complement strand
CGCTAGGCGTATGCTAAAATACCTTTGTAATCATAAATATAAAATATGAATGCATTCGTTATTGAATGTGTTTGTAGTTTCGTAGCCAGATATGAACATTCAATACTATGGACATTCTTGTTTTAAAATAACCACCAAACCGGCTGGTCGCGGCCAGGAAGATGTGATTGCCTTTATTGATCCTTTTGATAAATCAGTGGGGCTTCGCCCGCCACAGGGACAAGCTGATTTGGTTTTAGTCACCCACAATCATCCGGATCATAATAATCCAGAAGCCTTGAAAGGAAGTCCGGCCGTGATTGATATTCCTGGAGAATATTCGGTCAAAGGCATAAATATTGTTGGATTGCAATCTAAACATGGTCCAACAAAAAATCCAACTCCTAACACGATTTATTTATTAGACACGGAAGATATTAAAATTTGTCATTTAGGTGATCTGGGCACTGACCTGACGGAAAAACAACTGGAGGAACTGGATGGCGTGGATGTGTTAATGATTCCAATTGGCGGAAAAACAACAATTGACGCGAAGAAAGCTATTGAGGTTATAAAAAAATTGGAACCGAAAATCATCATCCCAATGCATTATAAAATGAATGGGTCAACAGCAGATGTTTCCGATGAAAAAGAATTTTGTAATGAAATTGGCAACTGTTCTTCAGTTAAAGCTTCCAAGCTTACTATAAAAAAGAAAGATTTAGAGGAAAAACATATGGAAGTATTGGTGATGACCGCAGATTAAACTTGGATCAAACGGTAAAAATATTTTTTACCGTTACATATGGGTTTAATGGAAAAAATCGAGGAGATACGAAGAAAACCGGAGCATATTCGCATGCGCTTCGTTTGGTTGTGTGTGGCTGTTTCTATGCTATTTATTTTAACAATCTGGGTTTTTTCATTTCAAGCTGGAGATAAAACTGAAACAAGCAGTTTGATTCCGACGGAGGAAATAAACAATATTGCTGATCAATTTAATGACCAAAAGAAATCTTTGCAAGCGACTTTTGATAATACTAAAAATGCCGTAAATCAAGATGCCGCAACCAGAATGCAAGATGGGACTGCACCGCAAAATTTAAATAGATAAATAAATTTAATACCACTTAATCGTATGGAAATTGGAAATATCAACACCCGGGAAATTAGTAAGGAAATGTCGCAGTCATATTTGGATTATGCAATGAGCGTGATTGTGTCGCGAGCTTTGCCGGATGTGCGGGATGGTTTGAAGCCGGTGCATCGCCGCATCCTCTATTCTATGTGGAACACGGGTCTGCGTTCAACCGCCAAATTTCGAAAATCAGCGACAGTAGTTGGAGAAGTGTTGGGAAAATTCCATCCGCATGGCGATGTAGCCGTTTATGATTCGATGGTGCGTATGGCGCAGGATTTTTCTTTGCGCTATCCGATGGTGAAAGGGCAAGGAAACTTCGGATCAATGGATGGTGACAGTGCGGCGGCCTATCGTTATACCGAAGCCAAGCTTTCCGCGATGGCCGAAGAGATGCTGGCAGACATTGAAAAAAACACTGTGGATTTTGTGCCGAACTTTGATGGACAACACAAAGAACCTCGTGTTTTGCCGGCGAATTTACCACAGTTGCTTTTAAATGGCAGTATGGGTATTGCCGTGGGCATGGCCACTAATATTCCTCCGCATAACTTGAATGAATTGATTGATGGCATTCATCATTTGATTGATCATCCGGAGGCTTCCATAGAAGACCTGGCTGAATTTGTCCAAGGTCCGGATTTTCCAACGGGCGGAATTATTTATAATAAAAAAGATATTGTTGAAGCGTACAAAACCGGCCGTGGTAAAATTTTAACTCGCGCTAAAGCTGACATTTTGGAAACAAAAGCCGGCGCATTCCAAATTATTATTACCGAAATGACCTATGCCACCAACAAAGCTACGATGATTGAGAAGATGGCTGACTTGGTGCATGAAGGTAAGATTGTCGGCATCAAAGACATTCGCGATGAGTCCGACAAGGACGGTGTGCGCTTGGTGATTGATTTGAAAAAAGATGCCTATCCGCAAAAAGTTTTGAACAAACTTTTCTCTCTAACGGATTTACAAAAAAACTTCAATGTAAATATGCTGGCTTTGGTAGATGGGATTGAGCCGACCGTTTTGAACTTGAAAGCGATTTTGGAATATTATATTGCGCACAGAAAAATTGTTATCACTCGCAAGACACAATTTGATTTGGACAAAGCCAAGGACCGCGCGCATATTTTGGAAGGTTTGAAAATTGCTTTGGATCACATTGACGCAGTCATTGAAACTATTCGAAAATCACAGACCAAAGAAATTGCGCATGTTAATTTGATGAAAAAATTCAAATTGTCTGACCGACAAGCGACGGCGATTTTGGAAATGCGTTTGCAAACTTTGGCCGGTATGGAGCGAAAGAAAATTGAAGATGAGTTGGCCGAAAAATTAACGCTCATCAAAGAATTGACAGCGATTTTGAAAGATGTGAAAAAAATTCTGTCTATTGTGAAAGATGAACTGATGCGCGTGAAAGAAAAATTTGGCGATGAAAGAAGAACCAAGCTCGTGAAATCCGGCGTGGGTGAATTCAAACAGGAAGATTTAATTCCGAATGAAGAAGCCATCATCACCATCACCGAGCAAGGCTACATCAAGCGCATGGACCCAACCGTTTATAAAGTTCAAAAACGCGGCGGCAAGGGCGTGATTGGTGCAGTTACTAAAGAAGAAGATGCCATCAAAAAAGTTCTGGCCGTGATGGCGCATGATGATCTTTTGTTCTTCACAGATTCTGGAAAAGTTTTCCAAACGAAAGCCTATGAAATTCCCCCATCATCGCGCATCGCCAAGGGACAATCGGTGGTGAATTTCTTGCAACTGTCGCAGGAAGAAAATGTGACAGCGATTGTGCCATTCAACAAAGAAGATAATTTCAAATATCTTTTGATGACCACCGAGATGGGAACAGTAAAGAAAACTCCGATGGAAGATTTTGATAATGTGAGACGGTCTGGTCTGATTGCGATTAGTTTAGCTAAGGAAGATACGCTGAAATGGGTTGAGGCGACAACTGGCGAGGATGAAATTATAATCACAACCTCAAAAGGACAAGCCATTCATTTCAAAGAAAAAGATGTGCGTCCAATGGGTCGAAATGCCGCCGGTGTGCGGGGTATAAAATTACGCAAGGAGGATAAGGTTGTTGGGATGGACGCGGTTTTCAAAAATCAGAAAGGCAATCAGCTTTTGATTATCACTGAAAATGGTTATGGCAAGAGATCAGACTTAAAACAATACAAGGTGCAAAATCGCGGCGGCTCCGGAATCAAGACAGCGAATGTCACCACCAAAACTGGCAGCGTTGTCGGAGCCAACATCGTGAACATCGATGAGATGGAAGAAGATTTGATTCTTAGTTCCAACAAAGGACAAATCATCCGCATTCCTTTGAAGAGCGTTCCGACTCTCGGTCGCGCCACCCAAGGCGTGCGCGTGATGCGCCCATCCGCCGGCGACAAAGTTTCTGCGACAACAGTTTTGTAGAAAATAGATATAAATAAGAAAAGCCCCAGTCTGAATTGCAAGACGGGGCTTTTTGTTTGGCGGGAGTTTCTGGTAGATTTTTAAAAAAAGAACTACGAACCATCCCGACTTGTCCTGGTCTTTTTTCTAAAAAAATATTTCGGCCAATCTAAAGGA